>CAJAKT010000108.1 GCA_903940375.1 uncultured bacterium
ATGACGCCGCGACGGTGTGAGCGGAGCAGGGACCCGTTGTCGTGTGTCTCGATCTGCGAGAGCTCCTCGATATGAGCCTCGATGTTGTCAGCGACCCGGTGCAGGATCACGGCCCGCTCGACAGGAGTCAGCCGCGCCCACGCGGGGAAGGCGGCCTTCGCCGCTGCGACGGCGGCATCGGCCTCGGCCCGGCCGCCACGGCTGATGCGGCCGAGGAGGACGCCGTCGATCGGGGAGACATCGTCGAATGACTCGGCAGATGCCACGCGCTGGCCGCCGATCCAGTGGCGGGTGTCGACATCGACACCCGCGATCGTGATCGTCGACATGCAGGCTCCTCGTACCGTGGGCGGTAGGCGTCGGCACATCATAGATCGTTCGCTTCCAAACGGATAGGGAATAGTGCAGACTGCCCCGATACGGACAACGGAGGCATGAGTGTTCCGACCCAAGATCGCCATCCCCGGCCGATTCACCGAATCAGCGAGTGCTCTGCGCTATCGCGGGCTCGTGTCGGCGCGTCGGCTGCTTGAGGCAGTGTGGCTGGCCGGCGGCGATCCGGTCACGCTGCTGCCTGAGGCGGCGCCGGACGGGATCGACTGGGCACATCGGCTGGCCGGCTTCCACGGCGTGCTCCTGCCGGGCGGCGGAGATGTGCGTCCGACGCGCTACGGCCTGACCGACGACGATCCCACGCTCTACGACATGGACGATCTGCAGGACGAGTCGGACTTCACTCTGGCCGCCTACGCGCTCGCGAACGGTGTTCCGCTCCTGGCGGTGTGCCGAGGGCTGCATGTGGTCAATGCACTTCTCGGCGGGACGCTCGTCATCGACATGGATGTTCACCATCGCCACCATGCGCACGTTGTGGCCCTCGACGATCCGACCGATCACCTCGGTTTCGGTGCGTCGACTGTGGGGGCGTCCTGCTACCACCACCAGGCAGTCGACCGGCTGGCCGACGGGATCACGGTGCTGGGCACGGCTGAGGACGGCACCGTCGAAGCAGTCGCTATCGAGTCAGCGGGCTGGGCGGGTGGACTGCAGTGGCACCCGGAGGACATCTTCGACGTCGATCCCGATCAGCTCAAGCCGTTTGCGCGACTCGTCGCGGCAGCCCGCTCGGCCGCCGGACACTGACGATCGCGGTCAGCCCTCGGGGTTGCCCGTCGCAAGCACGAGCTCGCGAAGCAGCGCCGCGGCGACGTCCTGCTGCTGCTCGGTCAGCCGTGAGGTCGCGACCGTCTCCTCGCGATTGATCTCTCCGAAGAGCCGCTTGATGAGGCGGGTGCCCGTTGGTGTGAGGACGACGATGACGAGCCGTCCGTCGTCCTCGGAGCGCCGGCGAGTCAGCAGCCCGCGCTTCTCCAGGGTGTTGAGAACGCCGCTGAGCGTTGCCTTCGAGACCCCTGCGTCCTGCGCGATGAGGCGCGTCTCGGCCGAACCCCAGATCCAGGTGATCCACATGACGACGAAGGCCGTCCATGTCAGATCGGACTTGGCCAGGACCGTGCTCTCCATGTGATTGCGGACGGCATTCGCTGCCCGGAAGAGATTCGAGGTGACGGCCATCGCCCGGTAGTCGATCTCCAGGTCGGCGAGGCGTGACTCGACGGTGCGCTCGGTCTCGGCGAGTGTGTGCGGCCCGGCCACCTGGATCTCCCTACGACTGCGCTGGATGTTGCCGTGTGC
>CAJAKT010000109.1 GCA_903940375.1 uncultured bacterium
AGGAAGGAGGCGTTGTCGTTGGTCTGGACCTCGCTCAGTTTGCCGCTGAGCGGACCGACGGCACTGCCGATGACCAGCCAGCCGATCGCGACGACGATGGCGAGCCACACGGCTCGCCGGCCGGCCGTGCGGCGCGTGGGGGCGGGAGCGCGTTCGTCGGTACCGAGAGTCATGGCGACAGCGTGTCGGAATCATCGCCGTGCCGCCAATCGACGCGCGGTATGTAATTGACAGTTCAACTACATGGGACCATACTCGGGAGGTGGATGACTGGACCGACGCCAAACCCCTGCCCGCCCTGTTCCTGGGCCATGGGGCACCGCCCCTGCTCGACGACCCCCTGTGGACCGAGCAGCTGCGCGACTGGGCGGCCCGCCTGCCTCGCCCCCGGGCGATCCTGATCGTCTCCGCCCACTGGGAGTCGGCCCCGATCAGCCTCTCGGCGACGGCAGCCGCCACGCCGCTGATCTACGACTTCGGCGGATTCGCCGAGAAGTTCTACTCGATGACGTACCCCACGCCCGATGCAGCGGAACTCGCCGCGCTGGTCGCCTCCGTCCTGCCCGATGGCGAGCGCGTGCACCAGCACGCATCGCGCGGCCTGGACCACGGTGCCTGGGTACCGCTCAAGGTGATGTACCCCGACGCGGATATCCCGGTCCTGCAGCTGTCCCTCCCGACGTCGGATCCTGCGCGACTGCTCGAGCTCGGCCGGCGACTTCGGCCACTTCGGGAGCACGGTGTGCTGATCATCGGCTCGGGATTCCTCACGCACGGTCTGCCCTACCTGCGCGACTGGAGTCCCGAGGCAAAGCCGCCGGGCTGGAGCGTGGACTTCGACCGGTGGGCGAAGCAGGCCCTAGCTGCCGCAGACGTCGACATGCTCTCTGCCTTCCGGACATCGGCCCCCGGGATGCCGTACGCGCATCCCACGGTTGAGCACTATGTGCCGATGTTCGTGACCCTCGGTGCGGCCACGAATCCGGACGTCGCGCCGGAGACCACGATCGACGGCTACTTCTTCGGGCTCGCCAAGAGGTCCTTCCAAGTGGTCTGACCCTAGGCTGCAGGGGCCATGGACCAGACCTACGTGACCCTCGCCGTCTCGGCGACGATTGCTGTCGGCGTCGCGGTCATCGTTCGCCGGCGCGGCTGGGGGATGGCCATCCCGCTGATCGTCGTCGGGGCATTCGTTGGCTGGCTGCCCGTCGGTCCGAGTGCGCCGCCGGACCCGGAGATCATCCTCGTCGCGATCCTCTCGCCGCTCGTCTTCGGCGAGGCGCTCAGTTCGTCGTATCTCGACCTGCGGCGGGTGAGCCGCCCCGTACTGGCGCTGGCCATCGGCCTCGTCGTTGCCACGACGCTCGTCATCGGTGCGATCGGCACCGTCCTCGTCGCCATGCCGGTGGCCATGGCGATGGCACTCGGTGCGGTCCTGGCGCCGACGGATGCGGTGGCGGTGAGCGCCGTCGCGCGTCGCGCCGGCCTGCCCCGACGACTTGTCGCGATCCTCGAGGGCGAGAGCCTGGTCAACGACGGCACCGGCCTGACCGCGTTGAAGGTTGCCCTCGTCGCTGCTGCCGCCGGCTCGGTGACGTTCCTCCAGGTCACCGGCGTCTTCGCTCTCGCGGTCATCGTCGGCGTCGCGGTGGGCGGGGTCGGTGGCTGGCTTCTGTCCTGGGTCCTACGCCGCAGCAATGACCTCGTCGCAGCGAATTCACTGATTCTCGTTGCACCCTTCCTGCTGTACGTCGTGGCAGAGGAGCTGCATGGATCCGGGATCCTCGCCGTCGTCGTCGCCGGCCTCGTCATCGCTCACGAGCAGCATGCGGATCCGGGGCACACCGGCCGGGTGCAGAGCGCGATTGTCTGGCGTCACATCACGTTCGTCCTGCAGGCCATCGCCTTCTTCCTCGTCGGGCTCGAGCTTCCCGATGTGATCAGGCGGCTGGACTCGTCGGGCCTGCGCTCCGTTGCGATCCTGGTGCCAGTCGTCGTGCTCGCGATCATCGCCACTCGGACCGTGTTCGTCTTCGGCATGACCCGGTTCGGGCGCGCGACCATGGGCGGGAGCACCGGTACTCCGCTCCTGCGAAGTGCCGCCATCGTTTCGTGGGCGAGTGCACGAGGCCCGGTCTCGGGACTCGGGGCGTTCTCGATTCCGCTCGTGTTCGCACCGGGTGAGCCGGTGCCGTTCCGCGACGTGATCCTGGCGACGACGTTCTGCGTCATCGTCATCACGCTGCTGCTGTCGCTGACCCTTGCGCCGCTCGCGAGGCTGATCGGGGTGCCCAAGGACGACGACGATGAGACGCTGCGCCGCGTTGATGTGCTTCTCGCGCGCGCGTCGATCGAGCGGCTCAGCGATATCGAGGCCGAATCGGCCAACGACGGCCACCCGCTGGACCCGGCCGCCGTCGAGCGACTCCGCGAGGACGTTGAGCGACGCATTCGGGTGGCCACCGACCCCGGCAGTGTCACGGGAACGCAGGAGCTGCGCACCGAGCAGGTCATCTCAACGGCACGGGAGATGGTGCGGGCCGAGCAGGAGGAACTGATCCGACTGCGCGATGAGGAGGGTCTGCCCGATGCAATCGCGCGGCCGATGCTGCGTGAACTCGACATGCGTGCGCAGGC
>CAJAKT010000110.1 GCA_903940375.1 uncultured bacterium
GACCCGTTCCCGCGACATATCGGACATTACGGCCCCTGTTCCGGCATGATCTCAGGGGTCCACGCGGACGGTCTGGCGACGTATGTGTCCCACACCTCGGTGGTGAAGTGGGCGGTCTTGAACCGCATCCCGGCAGCCCTGGCAGCCTTCACCGCTGCCGTCTTGGACAGCCCCTTGTCGATGCCGTGCTCCACCAGCCCCGACGTGATCGAGTCGCCCAGTGCCTTGCGGGCGTTGCCCTCGACCTCGTGCCGCAGCGGCCCCTCCAGCCGCCGCAGGACCAGCCGCGGCTCGGACACCGGGAACCGCATCGCCTCGCAGACCAGCTCGAACATGTCGTCGTCCAGTCGCGTCATGCGCCACACGGCATCCACGTCGCCGGACTTCGCGGACCCTCCGCGCTGCCCCTTGGACTCATCCTTGCCGGAGTGGTCGAGGCGCACCAGCGCCCTGCCGGACTGCTTGAGTTTCAGGCCCGTGTGGCGGTAGAAGTTCAGCCAGGTGTCGTTCTCGTTCTCGTCGCCCTCGATGGAGCGCGAGACCGTGTCGATGACGATGACCTCGCACCCGTACTCCTCGGCAGCAGCGAGCAGTTGCAGGCTGCCCGCCTCGGTGTCGAGCGCGGCCATCGTCGGGAAGGACAGGTAGTGCAGGTGCCCGAGGTCGTCGGGGGCGTACTCCATGTCAACCAGTCGCCGCCGGATGTCGCCCCGCGGGTCGTTCTCGAAGTCGACGTACAGGGTGGACCGTGCCGGTCCCGTCGGGGCGTGGCCGAACATGCCGCGCCCGCAGGAGATGGCGCACGCCAGTTCCAGCATCAGCAGGGACTTGCCGACCTTGGGGGCGCTGTACAGCGCGACGAGCCTGCGGGCGGCCAGCAACGGCTCGACGATCCACTCCTCCTCGGTGTCGTCGGCCCACAGTGCGTGCCAGTCCAGCGTCGGGAACTGCCGCCGGATCGCGGCGCTGGTCGCCTCGGCAAGGGTCGCGGGGTCAACGTCGGACCCCTCGGGAATCTCGGGGGTCCACGGCGCGAGCGCGGCCAGCGGTGCGCTGCCGAAGCCCGACTCCCGCAGCGCCCTGCTGGCCGCCGAGAAGTCCCCGCCGTGCATGTAGTGGGCGTAGACGTACTCCTTGGTCATCCCCCGCTCGGCCGGCAGGTCGGTGCTGGTGGAGAAGACGTACATCGGGCCGTCCTCGATGGTGGTCGCGCTGGTGCCCTCGAAGCCGGAGCCACCGGGACGGGTCCAGTGCGTGTGCCCGCCGGCGTCGGTGTGCCCGATACGCCACCCGAGGGGGTCGAGGATGTCCCGCCATGTCGTCCTGGCGCGGAACTCCCCGAACGTGGAGTCGACCGCGACGGGGCCGCTGGGCGTCGAGGGAGCCGGAGCGGGCGAGGCAGCCCGCTCCGGCTCGTCCTCGTTGAGCGCGTAGGTGAGCAGGTCGTGCAGCTCGTCGCGCTCGCTCGTGGTGATCGTCGGGGTTCCCTCGGGGCCGCTGCCCTGCAGGAACAGGTAGGTGCTGCCCTCGGGGTGGCCCTTGCGGCCCGGCGTCGGGGCGACGATGACGAAGCCGCCCTC
>CAJAKT010000111.1 GCA_903940375.1 uncultured bacterium
CGGTCGATGCGGTTGGTCATGGTGCCGCTGGTCACCAGGGTCTCGGTGCCGAGCTGGCCGGGGGAGAGCGCATACGGTGCCCCGGCGCGGCGCAGGGCCGCCAGCACGTCGAACTCCCAGGTGTCCAGGTCGTGGGCGGCGAATGCCTCACGGCGGGCCAGGTCGAGGTGGCGGGCGAGCCGGCTCACCCGGGACAGCACCTGCAGGGGGGTCACGTCGAGGTCGGGTCGCTCACGCTGCCAGGCCGCGGTGATCCGGTCGACATCGTCGATCGGGTTCAGGTCGGCGGGCATGTGCCCATGCTACGTCAAGAATCTTGATGTCAAGATACTTTCGCCGGGGGAATCCCGGTGGTGCTCGGGGGCAGGATCAGCTGTAGAGGTCGGCGAGGCCGGTGAGGCGCACCATCGGGTCCGTTGCCTGCGCGGCGCGGAGTTCGTCGTCGAACCCGCCGCGACCGAACACGACCAGAACGGCCTCAGCTACGTCGACCCCTCGAGCGGCGAGGACTCCCTGAATGCGCCGGAGGCGTTCGAGGTCGCGAATCGTGCGCGGCCGCTCTCCGGACTTGGCCTCCCCGAGGACGACCACTCGTGCGCCCGCCTGACCCGCACGATCACCGCGGTGCAGTGCCACCACATCGAGTTCATGCTGCGATCGGCTGGCGGCGTCGTTCACGACCGCCGAGCCGACCACGCCAACCGACTGCGGCCAGGTATCGGGGGTGCTGCCCGTCCAGTCGCGACACAGCTTCTCGAAATGCGGACCGAGGACTCTCGAGCGGAAGTCCGGCTGTGCAGCTTCCCACGCCGTATCGACATCCCGCTGCTCGAGGAGGACGTCGAACGGTTGGATCACCACTTCGCTGAACCGCACGATGGGGTCAGCGATTGTGTAGACCGCACGCTTCTGTGTCAGGGCGTCCTGCGAGCGATCAAGGAATCCCGCCGTGATGAGAACGTCGAGTGGATGCCGCAGTCGATTGCTGTCGCGGGCTACCACGGCGCCGATCTGCGAACGCGTATGAGCACCGCTGGCCACTGCGGCCAAGATTGAGTTGTACAGCTGCTTGTCGGTGATGCGCGGATCCTCGCGCAGCAGGTAGTCCTTCTCATTGAACAGCGCATGCGCCGGGTTGAGAGCCGACCGGGCCAGCCACGTGCTGAATCCGCGCATCGTCGCGGGCGGCTCCTGCTCGATCAGCGAGCGGTACCCCGCCGTGCCCCCCAGGACGGCATCGACATGGAACGCGACAGTTGGATCGATGATCCCCCAGTACCGGGCTGCCTCACGGAAGCCGAACGGGCGGATCATCATGCTGAGTTGTGCGCGACCGTGGAGGGGCTTGGCGCCGGACAGCAGTTCGGTCATCACCGACAGCGCGGAGCCGCACACGATCACGCATCGAGGTGGAAGGCGCCGCGAGGCCGCCTCGTCGATGATCTCCTGCAGCACGCTGGGGATCTCCGGGGAGTTCGCGAGCAGGTAGGGCAGCTCGTCGAGGATGAGGACTGCGGGCCCGCCTGTCACCGACGTCGCGTCGTCTCCGCGGGCCGGGTAGCCGAGCGCGGTGCGCAGGGCGATGTCCCAGTCGTCGAAGTGCAGTGAGCCCGCGGGCAGGTGCATGGTGCGGGCGACATCGGCCGCGAATCGAGCAAGCGACTGGTTGCGCTCGAGCTCCTGAGCCTGGTGGTACAGGCCGCCGGCAGCCGAGGTGAGGGCCCTCAGCAGGAAGGTCTTGCCCTGCCGGCGTCGGCCGGACACGATCCCCAGATGCACTCCCGGCCGGGAGTCGGTGGCGAGGTCGGACAGGTCCGACCACTCCTGCTCGCGATCGAACAGGTGCTCGGGGCGTGGGAGAAGCACGGCACCTCCGGAAGTAATGGTAACTGGAGTTATGATAACTCAAGTTACCATTACCTACACGATCAGCCCTTGCGGCTCACGACGGCGGGTGGCTTGGCCTCAAGGTTGTGGAGCCCGTTCCAGGCGAGGTTGACCAGGTGGGCCACGACCTCCTCCTTCTTCGGCTTGCGCACGTCGAGCCACCACTGGCCGGTCTGGGCGACCATGCCGATGAGCATCTGCGAGTACAGCGGTGCCCACTTCGGGTTCAGCTTGTGGGCGCGGAACTGGGTGGCGAGCAGGTCGTCGACCCGGGCCGCGACGTCGACGAGCAGGCCGGCGAACGTGCCGCCGCGAGTCTCCGACTGGGCCTCGGGATCGCGCACCGCGGGGGTATCGCGCACGA
>CAJAKT010000112.1 GCA_903940375.1 uncultured bacterium
ATCGAGGACCCGCTGTCCGAAGACGACTGGGCCGGCTGGGTGCACCTGACCGATGCACTGGGCGACCGGATCCAGATCGTCGGCGACGATCTCTTCGTCACCAACCCGGAGCGGCTCCAGCGCGGCATCGACGAGGGTGCGGCCAACGCACTGCTGGTCAAGGTCAACCAGATCGGCACGCTCACCGAGACTCTCGACGCAGTGGCGCTCGCGACCCGAAACGGCTACCGCAGCATGATGTCGCACCGATCGGGCGAGACCGAGGACACCACGATCGCCGACCTCGCGGTGGCGACCGACTGCGGCCAGATCAAGACCGGTGCGCCGGCCCGATCGGAGCGGGTGGCGAAGTACAACCAGCTGCTGCGCATCGAGGAGGAGCTCGCGGAGGCTTCCCGCTATGCCGGCGCTTCCGCGTTCCCGCGTTTCGCTCGCTGACCGCCACGGGGTTTCGTGACACGATCGACCCGTGAGCAGGATCGGGAGTGACGTGCGCCCGGAAACGCCGTCTCCGGTCCGGCCACCTCGGCCACCGGCTCCCAAGGGCGGTTCCTTCACCGGTCGGGCCCTGATTCTGGGGCTCGTGGCGGCCACCTTGCTGCTCACCCTGGCCGTCCCGGTCCGGACGTGGTTCTCCCAGCGGGCGCAGATCGCCGGCCTGCGGGCGGATGTGGACTCCGCACGTGAACGCGTTGCCGCCCTCCAGATCGAACAGCAGCGCTGGGACGACCCGGCCTTCGTCGCGGCGGAGGCCCGACGTCGACTTCACTTCGTGCTGCCGGGTGAGGTCGGGTTCGTCACGCTCGGCTCACAGGGTGCGCTCGCCGCCGACGCGGCTGAGCAGGGCCCGCAGGCACCGTGGTTCACGTCGCTCTGGGGCGCCCTGCAGGAGGCCGACGATCATGCCAGCAAGCCCGCCGCCAACTGACGGGCTCGACCCGGCCGATACCGCTGCGGTCACCCGTCAGCTCGGCCGCGAGCCCCGTGGTGCGGTCCGTGTTGCGCACCGCTGCGCATGTGGTGAGCCCGATGTGGTGATGACGTCGCCGCGCCTGCCGGACGGCACGCCGTTCCCGACGTTGTACTACCTGACCTGTCCGAAGGCTGCTGCCGCGATCGGGACGCTGGAGAGCAGCGGTCTGATGCGCGACATGGAGGCGCGGCTGGTGTCCGAGCCGGAACTCGCGGAGGCATACCGCGCCGCGCACGAGGCCTACCTGCGCGAGCGCGACTCGCTCGATCACGTCGACGAGATCGACGGCATCAGCGCCGGCGGCATGCCGTCCCGCGTGAAGTGCCTGCATGTGCTCGTGGGGCATGCACTGGCTGCTGGCCCAGGCGTGAATCCGCTGGGCGACGAGGCGCTCGCAGTGCTCGGGCCCTGGTGGAAGCCGAGCTCATGTGCTGACGGCCTTCCCACGTGAACGCTCCGGTTGCGGCAATCGACTGTGGTACCAACGCAATTCGGCTGCTCGTCGCTGATGTGCGCCCGGATGGAACGCTGGACGAGCGCGTCCGGCTGATGCGCATCGTGCGGCTCGGTGAGGGGGTCGACCGGACGGGGGAGTTCGCACCCCCTGCCCTCGAGCGGACATTCACTGCCTTGGACGAGTACGCCGATGTGATGCGCGAGCACGGGGTCACCCGCGCGCGTTTCGTCGCCACGTCAGCAAGCCGAGATGTCTCGAACCGCGATGCATTCGTTCGCGGCGTGCAGACCCGGATCGGGATCGAGCCGGAGGTCATCACGGGCACGGAGGAGGCAGCGCTGTCCTTCACCGGGGCGGTGCGGGGACTCCCGACGGGAAAGGTGGCGCTGCCCGCTCTCGTCGTCGACATCGGTGGCGGCTCGACCGAGTTCGTCCTGGGGTCCAGCGGTCCCGAGGATTCGGTCAGTGTCGACATCGGCTGCGTGCGCATGACGGAGAGGCACCTGCACGGTGACCCACCGACGGCAGCGCAGATCGTGTCAGCGCGGACGGACATCGACGCAGCCGTTGCGCTCGCCGCACTCAGCGTCCCGTACGAGCGGGCGGCGAGTTTCGTAGGCCTGGCCGGCACCGTCACGACTGTCGCGGCGATGGCGATGGACCTCCCGGCCTATGACCCGACGGTGCTGCACGGGTCCGTCATCTCCGTCGATGACGTGTCCCGCGTGACGGCCATCCTCCTGGGGATGACACGGGCGGAGCGGGCAGCCCTGCCGTACATGCATCCGGGACGGGTGGACATCATCGGCGGGGGAGCGATGGTCCTCGAGAGCGCGATGCGGGCAGCGGGAGCGGCCGAGGTGACGGTTTCGGAGACGGACATCCTTGATGGCATCGTTTACAGGCTCGTTGTCGAATAGGGGCATTTCCCCCTGCGGCCTTTCATGTAACCGCTTGTGTTCCTCGGCGGCAAGTGCCTAGACTCGAAGGTCAGGAGGATCTCGTGGCCATCACCATCAAGGACGTTGCGGACGCTGCGGGCGTGTCCACCGCGACGGTCTCGCGCGCCCTCCGCGGCCTCCCGAACGTCGACGCGGGCACGCGCGAGCGCATCCAGCGCATCGCGACCGACCTCGACTACGTCATCTCGCCCAGTGCATCGCGGCTCGCGAGTGGGCGCACCGGCAGCATCGCCGTCATCACCCCGTACATCGCGCGCTGGTTCTTCAGCACGGTGCTGTCCGGGGTGGAGTCGGTGCTGCAGAACGCAGGCATGGACCTGCTGCTGATGAGCGTGAGCACTCCCGACGGCCAGCATCGACTGCCGCCAGCACCGCGTCTGCGTCGCCGAGTTGATGGCGTCCTCATCATTGCGCTGCCGCCACACGATCAGCAGTTACATGAGGTCCTGGCCCTGAATATGCCGACGAGCCTCATCGGCGTGACGCTCGAAGGCATTCCCAGCGTGACTATCGACGATGTCCTCGCTGGCCAGATCGCGACTCAGCACCTCATCAACCTTGGCCACACGCGAATCGGGGTGATCACCGGCGCTCCGGTGGAGGAGCCATTCACAGCCGACCATGACCGTCATCGAGGCTTTCAGCAGGCGATGAACGCGGCTGGGCTGCAGGTCGACCCAGCGCTCGAGGCCTACGGGTACTTCACCATCGCGGGTGGCGAGCAGGCGATGACGGCGCTCCTCACGCAGCGGAATCCACCGACCGCGGTCTTCGCCATGTCTGACGAGATGGCGTTCGGGGCGATGAAGGCGATGCGCAGCCATGGGCTTCAGCCGGGCCGCGACATCTCGCTTGTCGGAGTCGATGGTCACGACATGTCGGAGTTCCTCGACCTCACGACCGTCGTTCAGCCGGTGCAGGACCTGGGACGCATCGCGGCCGAGGCCCTGGTGGGACAGCTCCAGTCGTCGGGCGGTGAGGCCGAGGCTGACTCGGTCATCCTGCCCACGCAGCTCTTGGTCCGTGGGTCGACCAGCCCGCTCAAGGGCTGATCAACCCACGGCACGTTGGCTACGAAAGCCGCAGTTGCGCCCCTTCTGTGTCGAACACGTAGGTGCGCGTCGGTTTGACCTTCACGACCGACCCGATCTTGGGTGCCGCCATGCCCTGGCCGCGAGCGACCAGATCGACGGGGCCGTCGGGACCCGAATAGGTGCCGTAGACATACGTGTCGGCCCCGAGCTCCTCGACCAGGGTGACGGTCATGTCCGCGCCCTCTGCCGTCAATGCGAGGTCCTCAGGTCGCACGCCGACGAGCACCTTGCCGGATGCGGCCTTGTCGAGGATCGAGCGTTCCACGGGCACGATGAACCCGTTCATGTCGACACCACCGTCGACGATGGGAGCCGCGATCATGTTCATCGACGGTGAGCCGATGAACGTTCCAACGAATGCGTTCGCCGGGTTGTCGTACAGCTCGCGCGGGCTGGCACACTGCTGCAGGATGCCGTCCTTGAGCACTGCGACCCGGTCACCCATGGTCATGGCCTCGACCTGGTCGTGGGTGACGTAGAGCGTGGTCGTGCCGAGCCGCCGCTGAAGGGCCGCGATCTGCGTTCGGGTCTGCACGCGCAGTTTGGCGTCGAGGTTCGACAGCGGCTCGTCCATCAGGAAGACCTCGGGCTCGCGCACGATCGCGCGGCCCATCGCGACGCGCTGCCTCTGGCCGCCTGAGAGGGCCTTGGGCTTGCGGTCGAGGTAGTCGGTGAGGTCGAGCAGGGCCGCGGCCTCCTTGACCCGTCTGGTGATCTCGTCCTTGGAGACCTTCTGGATCTTCAGGGCAAACGCCATGTTCTCCGCCACGGACATGTGCGGGTAGAGGGCGTAGTTCTGGAAGACCATCGCGATGTCGCGGTCCTTTGCGGGGACGTGCGTGACATCGCGATCACCGATGTAGATCGTGCCGCTGGAGATCGGCTCGAGACCGGCGAGCATGCGCAGGCTGGTGGACTTGCCACAGCCGGACGGACCGACGAGGACGAGGAACTCGCCTTCGGCGATATCCAGGTCGAGGTGGGCAACGGCGGGCGAGGTCCCGCCTGGGTAGACGAGCGATACGTCGTCGTACCGGACTTCCTTGGTCATGCGAATCAACCCCTTCAACCGGCAGGAACGTGCCGGACGATCCGAAATGGAAGGACGGCGCCCGGGAGGGTGCCTGGGCCGAGGATACCGTCCCGCCCGTTCGGCGATCGGCGGCATACTTCCGTCATGCGAAATGCGACGATCGACATCAATGGCGAGGCCGTGCCCGGCATCCTGTGCCTGCCGCCGTCGGGAGCTGGTCCCGCGGTCATCGTGATCCAGGAGTGGTGGGGCCTTGTGCCGCACATCCAGCAGGTGGTGCAGCGCCTGGCTGAAGAGGGATTCGTCGTACTGGCCGTCGATCACTACCGCGGGGCGGAGACGACGGAACCCGATGAGGCCATGAAGCTGATGATCGGCTTGAGCATCGACAAGGTGGGCGAAGACCTGGCTGCTGCTGCCGCATGGCTGGTGCAGCGCGAGGAGGTCACCAGCGACGAGGTATGCGTGGTCGGCTTCTGCATGGGTGGTGGTCTGGCGCTGCTTGCCCCGACGGTGTCGGAGTCCATCGGCTGCACCGTTGCCTTCTATCCCGCGATGCCGTGGCCGCAGTACGCGCCCGACTGGAGCCGGTACGCCGACAAGGCCGCCATCGTGCACAAGGCCCTCTCCGATGAGGCGAGCAGCGGTCGGGCCATCGGCGAGTACGCCGACGCGATCATCGCTGCCGGTGGGTCCATCGAGATGTTCGAGTACCCGGACAGCGTGCACGCCTTCTTCAACGATTCGCGGCCCGAGGTCTTCCAGGCCGACAATGCCAAGCTCGCCTGGGACCGTACCGTCGCGTTCCTCCGTGCCTGCTCCGGCTGACCTCGCCGCACTCGACGCGGCCATCTGTGACTGCCGTCGATGCCCGCGCCTGGTCGCGTGGCGTGAGGAGGTGGCTGTCGTCAAGCGCGCGTCGTACATCGACGAGGAGTAC
>CAJAKT010000113.1 GCA_903940375.1 uncultured bacterium
GGAAGCAACCGCGAGCCACAGGCGGCGTTCCATGACGATCTTCGCCTCGGGCGACCACACACCCGTCATGTCCGCGGATGCGTACCGACCAGCGAGGACGTTGGGGATCCGGGGCTTGGTGCTCACGTGCTCATCCTTCCATCCCCTGGGCCGCCCGCTTCGCGATGTCGCTCCTATAGTGGGAGCCCTCAAGGTGAATCAGGTCGACGGCCGCGTAGGCGTGCTCGCGCGCCATCGCGAGGGTCTCGCCATGCGCCGTCACCGAGAGCACACGTCCACCTGAGGCGGCGATCCCGTCGTCGGTGATGCTGGTGCCCGCGTGGAAGATCTCCACACCGACGCACTCCGCAGCCGCTTCCAAGCCCTCGATGATGTCGCCAGTGCGCGGAGAGTCGGGGTACCCCGACGCCGCGATGACGACCGTCACGGCATAGCCCGACTGCCACACGAGCGCCGGCACATCAGCGAGCCGACCGGTCGCAGCGGCGTACAGAAGCTGGCCGAGCGGGGAGCGCAGATTCGCCAGGACGACCTGTGTCTCCGGATCTCCGAAACGCGCATTGAACTCAATGACACGGACGCCGCGCGATGTCATCGCAAGGCCGGCGTACAGCAGTCCCGCGAACGGAGTGCCACGCCGGCGCATCGCATCGACCATCGGCTGCAGGACACGCTCGGTGATGTCGGCCACGAGATTCGACGGAGCCCATGGCAGCGGTGAGTAGGCACCCATGCCACCGGTGTTGGGGCCGGCATCGTTGTCGCCCACGCGCTTGAAGTCCTGCGCAGGCTGGAGTGCGACGACTGTCGTCCCGTCCGTTATCGCGAACAGCGACACCTCTTCGCCGTCGAGGTACTCCTCCACCACCACCTGCGCGTCGTTGCTGCGCGCAAGACAGGTGCGGGCGTGCGCAAGTGCTTCGGCACGATCCGACGTGACGACGACGCCCTTGCCGGCCGCGAGGCCGTCGTCCTTCACAACATGCGGCGCACCGAACTGATCGAGTGCAGCGGCGACCTCGTCGATGGTCGTACACACGTGTGCCATCGCGGTCGGCACTCCCGCCTCCGCCATGACCTGCTTCGCGAAAGCCTTGCTGCCCTCGAGCTGCGCAGCCGCAGCCGACGGTCCGAAGCACGCGATTCCGCGCTCCTGAACCGCGTCAGAGACGCCGGCAACCAGGGCGACCTCAGGCCCGATGACGACCATGTCGACCCCGAGATCGGCGGCCAGGACCGCGACATCATTGGGATCGGCGGCCGAGACCGCGTAGGTGGGCACCACGCTGGCGATCCCCGCGTTGCCCGGGGCGGCGAACACCTCGGTGACAGTGTCGTCAGCCACCAGCGACGTGATGAGGGCGTGCTCGCGCGCGCCAGAACCGATTACGAGGACCTTCACGCACCAACTCTATTGATGCGGAGCGGATCAGCCCTAGGCGAGTCCGTGCTCCCGGACGAAGCGGTTGACCACCGTCGAGATGTCCTCGCGCTCGAACTCGATGGCCCGGTTCATCCTCTTGAGGTCGTCAGTTGTGAGGACCGTCGACACCTTGTCCAGGATCGTCCTGATCTCGGGTGTCAGGGAAGCCGAGTTCAGCACCGGCGTGATGGGGTTGACCGACTCCCGGCCAAGGTCATCGGCAAGCGCAGTGAACCCGAACTCCTCGAGCCCACCGTCGTTCCCCTCCATCCAGCCGACGTCGACGGCTCCCTGGTCGACGGAAGCACGGGTGAGGCCGCCGCCCCAGTCAAGCGGCTCGAAGTCGACGATCTTGACCCCGTACTTGTCCTCGAGGAACGGCTTGCACCACACCTCGGCGGTGCACGAGGGTGGCCCCGCGAGCGTGATAGGGCGGTCTTGACTGACGCGTGCGAGATCCGAGAGTGTCCTGACACCCGTGGTGGCGATGAAGTCCTTACTCACGGCCCACGCACTACTCACATTCGCGGTCGAAGCCTTCAGGATCGTCATGCCCAGCGGCTTGGCCAGCGCGCGAGCATGCCCAACCATCTTGTTCACGTTGCGACCCTCGATGGGGAGCGTCAGTTGCCCATGCGCGTTGGTATTCAGGATGTTCGTGATGGCGTTGAGCCGCATGGGCGCGAACTGCACTGCCCCGGAAGGCAGGGCGGCGAGGATGTCCGCCGGGTTCTGCGCCTCCCCGACGATGACATCGATGCCGGCGGCCTTCAGGGCCGCCGCATACACCCCAGCCGCGATGGCCGTGTCGGTAAGCGGTGCGTATGAGATCCGCAGGGGCCCGCCTTCGACCGGGCCCTCGGGGGCCGCTGCCTGCTCCTGCGGAACGTTGACACCGACCACCTTGGTGGACCCCGTGTAGAGACCCTCGCCGAGGCCATTCGCCGAGATGAAGTCACCCGTGACACGAGCGATGGGCTCGCCCTCGACCTGGACGGCATTCACCATCGCACCGAGTGCCTCATCCGTCACAGCAGCCGTAACAGTGTCCAGGACCGTGACCACATCGGTGGTGGCAATTGCCGTTCGAATCACCGGTGCCACGTTGCCCACGATGTTGAGGGGCTTGTCCTGAGCGAGCACGACGAGTTCAGGGCTCTTGGCTGCCTTGTCGGTGCCGGCGAGGTATCCCAATTCGATACCGCCATGCACGAGGGCGGACCTGACGACCGCGCCGTCCGCAGACAGGACGACGTAGTCCTTGATGTCCATCCCGTATGTCTTCTCAAGGTTCGGCTTGCAGTACGGGCGGATCTCGCAGAGCTCCTCCCCACCCATCCTCAGCGGATTGCTCTTGCTCCACTCGGCCAATTGCGACAGGGTCGTGATCTTGTTCGCCTCCGAAAAGGTCTTCGTGACCGCGAAGGCCGCTGTCTCGGCCGCCGGCGTGGCGTTGAGCAGTTCGATCCCGTGCGCCGCAGCGAGGTCGTTTGCCGCATCGAGCGTCACGTCCACTCCACTCGTGGCCGGGCGAACGGCACCCTCCCCCTTGTCATCGACGTAGAGGAAGTCAGCGAACAGGCTTGCGTATGCCGGCAGGACATCGACCCGGCCCGAATCCATCGCCGTTAGGAAGACCTCATTGGTCGACGGCACCGTCAGCTGAGCGTCATAGCCAGCCTCGCGAAGGACTCGGACGTAGAGCTCGGCCATGACCCGGCTGCTGGTGAACTCCAGGCTGCCGACCGTGATCGGGCCGGTCACGCTCGCATAGGGGTTCGTCTGCTCCTCGATGGCTGCCGTCGAAAGGGGAGACGGTGCAACCGAAGCAGCCACCGATCCCGCCTGCGAAGGCACCGACGTGGTGGCGCCAGAGGAACATGCGGCCAGGATCGTGGCCGAAACAGCCACGACGGCGCAAAGACGTGCTGCACGGAGTTTCCTCATCGAGTCCCTGTCATCAGTGGGTTCGGGTCTTCGTCGGCTGCTGCGCTGCTATCGGCCGCGCTGGGCTGCCACGGCGGGGTCGCAGTTCTTCGTGAAAGCCTTGATTCCGGCCATATCCCCAGAGGAGAGATCGATGGTGCTCGCGACGATCGGGAACATCACGCTCTTCTTGTCGTTCGAGTGACCGAGCCCGAGAGCGTGGCCGAGCTCGTGAAGTAGCAGGGTTCGCGACTCCGACTTGTTCGCGTACTCCACATAGTCGACGCGGAAGGCCGCGGATCCACCGATCACCTCGGCGTTGGACTGGATGACACTCGTCGGTGTCGCGACGCCGACAACGCGCCCACTCAAGTAGTTGGAGTCCTCGTCCTTAACGAACTTCACGTAGATCTTGCGGCCCCCGGGGGCTGCGCCGGAACTGACCGTCGCGCTGGCGTTGTCGTAGATCAGCGGGACCGATGCGCCGCGAGTGACGGGCAGCCCCGCCGCCTTACCCCAGGTGGTGATGGCCCAGTCGAGGTCGGAGATGGCGTTCGTCGCCCCGCGGGGTGAGAGCGCCGTGACATCGGCGTCCCAGACGATCGCCGTCGGGCAGGAGGCCCAGCCGGCACCCTTCAGGTTGCTGTCCGTGAAGATCGACGTGTAGTCGTCCCCAGCCGCGACGCTCGCGCTCGCAGGTGTCGAAAAGGCAAGGCCGGCTGCGAACCCGCCGACGGCTATTGCACTCACGCAGCGGACCGGACGGGAGGTGCGCAACATGAGGGCCGCCGATCAGGAGAGGACTCTTTGGAAGTCCCTCAATTGTCCCTTAGGCAAGCCACACCTCATGCAGATCCGTTGCCCCCCGAACAAGAGACACCGCACCTCGTTGAGTGCGCATTTGTCACCACATAGCAGCACATTCAGGGCGACAAGTGCGCGCTCACTCCTCGCGATCAGCCGCGCCCACCTGCTGCCTGCTCCGGGGCTCGCTTCGCTCACCGCGATCAGCCGCGCCCACCGGCTGCCTGCTCCGGGGCTCGCTTCGCTCACCGCGATCAGCCGCGCCCACCGGCTGCCTGCTCCGGGGCTCGCTTCGCTCACTCCTCGCGATCAGCCGGTGTAATGCTTGTCGATCACCCCGAACGCCTCATCCAGAATCGCCAGGCCCTCCTGGGCCTCCGCATCGGAGATCGTGCACGGCGGCACGACATGGAGCCGGTTGAAGTTCATGAACGGCAGCGCACCGCGCTTCTTGATCTCCGCTCCGAGTTCGGCCATCGCTGGCGAGGTACCGCCGTACGGCGCGAGCGGCTCACGCGTCTCGCGGTTGCTCACGAGGTCCAGTGCCCAGAAGACACCAAGCCCGCGGGCCTCGCCGATCACCGGATGGCGCTCCGCCAAGTCGCGCAGGCCCGGGCCGAGGATGTCCTCGCCGATGTGGGCTGCGTTCTCGACGATGCCCTCCTCCTTCATCGCGTCGATCGAAGCGACGATGGAAGCGGCCGCCAGCGGGTGACCGGAGTAAGTCAAGCCACCGGGGAAGACCCGCTCGTCGAACGTCGCGGCGATCGGGTCGGAGATGATCACGCCGCCCACCGGAACGTAGCCGGAGTTGGAGCCCTTGGCGAAGGTGATCAGGTCGGGAGTGATGTTGAAGTGCTGGAAGGCGAACCACTTGCCAGTGCGACCAAAGCCAGCCATCACCTCGTCGGCGATGAACATGATCCCGTTCTTGTCGCACAGGGCGCGCACGCCCTCCATGTAGCCCGGAGTCGGGATGAGCACGCCGGCCGTACCGACGACAGACTCCATCAGGATCGCGGCAATCGTGCCCGGGCCTTCGAACGCGATGACCTGCTCAAGGTGCTGCAGGGCGCGCTCGGTCTCCTGCTCGGGGCTGTTGGAC
>CAJAKT010000114.1 GCA_903940375.1 uncultured bacterium
ACCGAGCTCGCGCAGCGCGAGGTCGACGCCGACCGCGCCGTCAGAATCCGGGTCGTCCATGCTCGGGGCATCCGGCTCGCTGGATGCAACGGGGGCTACTTCCATGTGTGCTTCGATGTCCGGGTGGACCGACGCACCGTCCTGAGGGCCGCCCTGATCAGCGGGGCCGGTGTCGCCGCCGCGGCCGCTCTGCCGGTGGCGGCTCACGCGGTGGCCCCAGCCCGCAGGTCACTGCCCCGCCCGCTGGCCGCACTGGTGACCCGTTGGGACACCGACCCGTGGGCCCGCGGCGCCTACTCGGTGCTGCCGCCAGGCGTGTCGCCCGCCACACGGCGAGTGCTCGCGGACGCTCGACTCGGCGGGCGCATCATGCTGGCCGGCGAGTACACGAGCCCGGGACGGCCCTCCACGACAACGGGCGCCCACGACTCCGGCCGGTACGCGGCGCGAGCGCTGGCCTCGAGCACCCCAGCCCGCGTCATCGTGGTCGGAGCCGGCCTCGCCGGGGCGACCGCCGCCGCGGACCTGGTTGCTCGTGGGGTGGACGTATCCGTTCTGGAGGCGCGCGACCGCGTGGGCGGCCGGATCCGCACCGACCTGACCTGGGGCGTCCCGGTGGAGTTGGGCGCATCGTGGATCCACGGGCGCCGGGGCAACAGCATCGTGTCCCTGGCCGCCGAGGCGGGCCTGGGCCTTGCTCCGACCGACTACGACGACGCGATCGCCCGGGACACGGCGACGGGCCGCCGCTCCCCTGCCGCCGAGCGCCGATGGGACCGGCTCGACGCACTGCTGGCGGAACTCGCCTACACGGAGTCTCCAGTGACGCAGGACGTCGGCGGCTGGCTGCGCGCCCACGGCTGGCGCAATGACCGGCTCGCTGCGTGGGCGGCTCAGGTGGAGGTCACACAAGAGTATGGGCGCGACCCCGGCCGGTTGGGCGTGCGCGCAGCGCAGGAGGGCGTGGACTACCTCGGCGGCGATGCGATGGTCGTCGGCGGATACTCGCGCATACCCGAGCTCCTGCTCGAGGGGGTCGATGTGCAGTTGTCGACCCCTGCAGTGTCGGTCGCCGCGTCGCGCGACGGGGTCCTCGTCACGACGGCCGACGGACGCGTTCTTCGGGCGGATGGCGCGATCGTCGCCGTTCCATTGGCCATCCTCCGCGCCGGCACGATGTCCATTACGCCCATGACGGCGGAAGTCGCATCGGCGATCACCGCCCTACGCACCGGGGATCTTGAGAAGGTCATCCTGCGATACGCCGAGCCGTGGTGGGGCGATAAGCAGGTCATCGGGGTGGTTGGTGGTGGGGCACCGGGTGCACACGCTGGTTCAGCCGCCGCCCTGCGGTGGACGGAGTTCTACCCGCTCACCGACGTGATCGGCATGCCCGCGCTGATGGGGTTGTCCGGTGGCTCGTCGGCCCGCGCTCGGCCTCATTCGGATGCGGCCTGCGCAGCTGAGGCGGTGGCTGCCCTGGATGCCGCCTTCGCCCTCTGAGTGCACCTCCGATCGGTCAGACCCGCCGGCGGCCCTCGAACGCCCGGCCAAGCGTGACCTCGTCGGCGTACTCCAGATCGCCGCCCACGGGCAGGCCGCTTGCCAGCCGCGACACGGCGATGCCCAGCGGGGCGATCATGCGGGCGAGGTACGTGGCAGTGGCCTCCCCCTCCAGATTCGGGTCGGTAGCGAGGATGACTTC
>CAJAKT010000115.1 GCA_903940375.1 uncultured bacterium
AGGGCCACGTAGGCCTGATCCGTCGTGAGCCCGGCCCGCGTTCGGGCCTGGACGGACGCAAGCTCATCCACGGTGACGTGTCGCTCGATCAACTGCGCGATGCCCTGCTCCTCAAACGCCAGATGGTGGAGCAGTTCCTTCTCCAGCCGAATCAGGGTCGTGTGCAGGGCCGATCGCTCCAGAATGCCCGGATTCGCCATCCACGCCACGGCCTCGTCCCGGATGGTGTCTGCAAGGCCGCTCATGACCTGGTGCTCCAGCAGCTGGGTCTCAACCAGCCCGGCGGCCTCAGGCGCGCGGTCGACCAGCAGGGGCCAGAGCAGCATGTCCTCGGCATCCTCGTGTGCCTGCAGCACCGCAAGCATCAGCAGGATGTGCTCACCGAGTGCTGCAGCGCGTGCGGAGTCCCCTTCGGGGACCGCTTTCACCGTCAGCGGCATACGGGCGAACTCATGACGCAGGCAGTCGTGGACGGCCAGCATCTCGCTCAGGTAGGTCGCATGATCCTCGGGCATCGGAACTCCTCGTGACGGGGTGTGACGGCGTGTCATCCGGGATGCTACGGGCGCGGCACCCACAACCGCGGGAGGCCAGCCGCCAAATAGTGCAAGACTGGGCCTATGGCCAAAGAAGCACACACCCCCGAAACCAGTTCCGAGGATCAGCGCGAGAAGTTCAAGGCGGCCCTCGATGCGAAGAAGTCCAAGGGCGGCCACGCCGGCACGTCACCTGAGGCATGTGGCGGTGCCGTGAAGGACCATTCCAGCCGGTCCGGCGGCAAGCGGGAGTTCCGCCGCAAGAGCGGCGGCTGAGTCCGCCGCCCTACGAGGCGTAGGTAAAGACCTGGTTGCGGCAGAACGGGCACCAGTGCTGGCTCGCCACCTTGACCGGCTGCCCGGCCTGTCGCCGCTCGCGATAACAGATCACGACCCCCGAACTACGCAGCACCTCGTGACCTGCCCTGGTGTTGCGCTCCTGCATGTACGACACACTCATCACGCCTCCCCGCGTGGCCGGCTCGTGACCGGACATGATCGAACCTAGCCACCACCTGACCATTTGATGAGCGACACACGGTTAAATCCTGATTAAGGCGAAATGGGATCACGGGTCCCCTGCCTGGCGATTCGGCCGTGCGAAGATCGCCGCATGCGCACCAGCTGGCTCAGCGGTTACACCCGACTGGCCATTCTGACCGCCCTGGCCGCTGTCGTCGCGTACGTAGCCGCGGAGGCGATGCCCTTCGCCGACCCCATCCCCGCCGCCATCACGGCCGCCGTGGCGACGCGAGCGACCTTCCATCACGCGGCCAAGGAAACGGTCTTCCAGATCCTCGGGGCCCTGCTGGGTGCCGCCATCGCCCTGGCCATCGTCTCGGTCATCGGAACAGGCGCGGTCGTCATCTTCCTGCTCGTCCTGCTCTGCTTCGCCCTGGCCCGCCTGCTTCGCCTGTCCACGCCAGATGAATCCCCCTTCGTGGCGGCGAGCATGGCGGTGACCGTCATCCTCGTGGTCGGCACCCACCTGACGACGGCACTCGCCGTCGAGCGCTTCGCCGGCGTCGTGATCGGAGCACTGTGCGCCCTCGTGGCCTCAGCCTTCGCCACCCCCACGAAGGACACCCGGCAGCTGCGGACCGACATCGACGCAATGCAGGACGCCCTCTCGGACCTCCTAGCCCGGATGGCCAAGGGCCTGCGGGAAGCGCCCGACCGGGACACCGCACGCGGCTGGCGCGAGGAGGCAGTGCAGTTACGCAATCAGACGATCGGACTTGCCGCGCGGCTCGCCGACCTGACCACCCACGCCCGCTGGAGTCCGCGTATCGATCCCGACGACCTAGCCCGCCTGAAGCAGGGACTTGACGCGACCAGTGTGATGTCAGCCCGCGTGCTGTCCATCGCATCGGACCTCAGCGCGGCAGGTGGACGTTCGGCCACCTCCCTGCCGGCCGCCGCGATGTCTCCGCTCGCGGATCTCATGGCCATGGCTGCGGACAACATCAGCGCCGACGACCCCAGCGGATCGCTCGGCCGAACGCAGGCGCACGAGGCCGTCCGGCAGGCCGACCAGACGGCCCAGATCGCGCTCATCGGCGGCATCGTCTCCAACCTCAACCAGATCAATCAGGCGAGCATCGATGCGCATGATGCCGACGAGGATGCCGACGAGCACTCCGCAACCTGACGGGCACGCGGACCACCGTAAGGACCACGTCATCGCGCGGTGTAGGCTTCCACGAGTCTCACGGGCGATTGGCGCAGGGGCTAGCGCGCTTCCTTGACACGGAAGAGGTCACAGGTTCGATTCCTGTATCGCCCACCATTGTGAAGTCTCGAGACTTCCCTATTTCTTGGGGTTTCTCGTGTAGCCCTTTTGGACGCAGCCTTGTCGTGGTGTGCCTTTCTCCGGTCCGGGCAGCCTCATGCTGCGACTTGCCCGCCGGAACCGCCTCGACGATGACCCGCTGCGTCGACATGCAACGCAGGCTCGCCCCGCAGCGATGAATACGTCTCAGGTCACCGCACCTTCGTGCGCGCTCGGATCGGCCACCTGCGTCAGCCGTGGCTGCACCGCGTCCGACTTGTCCAGCCACGAGTGACGCAGCTCGAGCGGACGGGCTACAGCCCCGCGAGGCGGTCGAGCAGTTCGCCTGCGCCCTTCCGGCCCGACCACAACGTTGCCCACGCGAACTCGGCTCGCGAACGCTTCGGCTACGTCTTCCGGCAGCCGTACTGGAAGCCCAGCGTGAACTGAGCTTCGCTGGGCGCCTCGCAATTCACGGCTTCCCCCGGGCATGCGGTCTACCGTCTAGGTATGGACGATGCCATCTCCCTCAGTGGGATCGTGAAGACGTTCGGCAGCACCCGAGCACTCGACGGCCTGGACCTCACGGTTCGCACCGGTGAGGTGCACGGCTTCCTCGGCCCGAATGGCGCCGGCAAGACGACCACCCTCAGATGCCTGTTGGGCCTGCTGCACATTGACTCCGGCAGCGCGACGGTGCTCGGATGTGACCCGTGGCGAGATGCCGTCGCCTTGCACCGGCGGCTCGCCTACGTCCCCGGCGATGTCTCCCTGTGGCCCAACCTCACCGGCGGCGAGGTCATCGACCTGCTCGGCCGGCTGCGCGGCGGCCTCGACCCGGCCCGGCGCGCTGATCTCGTCGAGAAGTTCGAACTCGACCCGACCAAGAAGACTCGCACCTACTCCAAGGGCAACCGCCAGAAGGTGGCCCTCATCGCCGCCCTCTCGTCGAATGTCGAACTGCTCCTGCTCGACGAGCCGACCGCCGGACTGGATCCCGTCATGGAGGCGATGTTCCGCGGGCTGATCCTCGACTGGCGTGGCGATGGCGGCACCGTCCTGCTGAGCAGTCACATCCTGTCCGAGGCTGAGGCGCTATCCGACCGGCTGAGCATCATCCGGGCCGGTCGCATCGTCGAGACGGGCACCCTCGACGAGATGCGGCTACTGCGTCGCACCGCAGTGACGGCGCAGGTTCGGCGCCCACCCGAGGGCATCGAGACCCTCACCGGGGTCCATGACCTTGTGATCGACGGAGACCGCGTGACCTGCCACGTCGACGCAGAGGCCCTCGACCCCCTGCTACTGGCGCTGACCACGGCAGGCGTCGAGTCTCTCGTCACCCAGCCACCCAGCCTGGAGCAGCTCTTCCTGCAGCACTACGGACAGCCGTCGCCATGAACCGCTTCGTCGGCACCTGGACGCTTACGCGCCTCGCCCTCCGACGTGATCGCATCCTGCTGCCGGTGTGGATCGCCGTCTTCCCGCTGTTCACGATCTCCAGCGCATCAGCCACGATTGCCCTCTACCCCGACGAGGTATCGCGTATCGAGGCGGCATCCGCCATCAACGACCTGCCGGCCGCCGTCGCTCTCTACGGCCGGATCTGGGACCCGACCTCCCTCGGCGCCCTGTCGCTGCTGAAACTGGCGGCCATGGGCGGGGTCATGATCGGCATCCTCGCCATCATGCTCGTCACGCGTCACGCCCGTGCCGATGAGGAGAAGGGCCGTACTGAGCTGATCGGCGCGAACGTCGTGGGCTCCCGGGCCGGACTGACGGCCGCGATGATCGTTGCCTCCATCGCGATGATCGCGATCGGGATCGTCTCGGCGCTGGGCCTGACTGCTGTTGGACTGCCGGCTGGCGGCTCATGGGCGTTCGGGCTCGCGTGGGCCACCACCGGGCTCGCCTTCGCGGCCGTATCGGCGATAACCAATCAGCTGACCCAGTCCGCACGTGCCGCCAACGGGCTGGCGATGATCGTTCTCGGCGCGACCTATCTCGTGCGGGCCATCGGCGACGTGACCGGCGATGCCGCGGCACCCGGCGCACTCACCTGGCTCTCGCCCATCGGCTGGGGACAGCAGGTTCGCCCGTACGCCGGCGACCGTTTCGCCGTCCTGCTCCTGACGCTCGCATTCGCCGCAGTCGCCCTGGTCGTCGCCTATGCGCTCCAGTCCCGCCGTGACCTCGGGGCCGGGCTGCTGCCCGACCGGACCGGACCGGCCGACGCCTCGGCGCACCTCGCCGGCCCGCTGGCGCTGGCCTGGCGGCTGCAGTACCCGATGCTTCTGGGCTGGTTCGCCGCCTACGCGATTCTGAGCGCGATCATCGGGAGCATCGTCAACGACCTCAGCGACATGCTCGACACCCCGCAGGCCAGGCAGATGATCGCCGCACTCGGTGGCACCGACGTGCTCATGGACGCATTCGTGGCGATGGAGTTCAGCATCCTCGCGTTCGTGACTGCCGCCTACGGCATCGTCGCGGCCCGCCGGCTCGCGACGGAGGAGGCGGACGGCCATGCGGAGCCCCTGCTCGCCACGGCGGTGTCACGCACCCGCTTCCTGATGAGTCACCTGACCGTCGCCCTGATCGGCACCACTGTGCTCACGGTTACGCAGGGAGTGACCTTCGCCATCGCCAGTGCAGTCCAGGCAGACAGCAGCAACCGGATCGGTCCGACCATAGGGGCGGCCCTGGCCTACCTGCCGGCGATCTGGCTCATGACCGGCGTCGTGATCCTGCTCTTCGGCTTCGCGCCGCGGTTGACGTTCGTCGCCTGGATCCTGCTCGTCGGCTTCCTCCTGGTTGCCGAGCTTGGCGCCCTGTTGTCATGGCCGTCGTGGGTCATCAACACGTCGCCGTTCGCGCACATCCCGAAACTGCCCGGTGCGGCCGTGAATGCAGCGCCCCTGATCGTCCTGACGGCCCTCGCGATCATCCTCATCGCCATCGGCGTCGCCCGCTTCCGGCGCCGCGATCTCGCCTCGCCCTGAGGGGCCGGACGACTAGCGGCAGGTGCAGCGCTCTTCAGGCGTGAACATCGCCAGCACCTGATCGATGTGCATGCCGCAGCCGGTGTAGGTGACCTTGTTGCACTGACGGCAGAGGGCGGGACTGCACATGCGTTAACTCCCTTGGGGTGTCGTGGTCAGGCCAGCATACCCCATGGGGTATGCGCTCGCCAACTGGATCAGCCCGCGTCGCTCTTGCGGAACAGGAAGGCGGTGATGGCCACCAGCACCACCGCGATGAAGATCTGGGTGATGAACGTCAGCCAGAAGGAGTCGTCGAATCCGAAGCCCTTGGCGACGTAGATACCCGCGAAGGCAGCAAGGATTCCGATGATGATCGTGACGATGCACCCGATCGGCTGCATGCTCGGCACGAGGATCCGCGCGATCAAGCCGATGACGATGCCGACGAAGATGGCGCTGATGACGCCGTTGATGTCCATGGCGGTCAGCCAACCATCGACTGGCCGTCGCGGGCAAGCGCGACAAGCCGGGAAACCGCGCGGAAGTACTTCTTGCGGTAGCCACCGCGGAGCATCTCCTCGGAGAACAGCCGGTCCAGCGGGATACCGCTGGCCACGACGGGGACGTCGCGGTCATAGAGGCGGTCAACCAGGACCACCATGCGCAGTGCCTGGGCCTGATCGGTGATCGTGCGCACCTGAGACAGGGCCAGCAGGTCGATCCCGCTCACGAGGGCGCCGTATCGCGAGGGATGGATCGTCGCCAGATGACGGAGCAACGCGCCGAACTCGTCGAGCGCGGCACCGGGTGTCGTCTCTCCGAGCGCCCGCACGATGTCGTCGGCCAGCGGATCCGGCGCCGGCGGCAGCCCGCGGTGACGGTAGTCCTCACCCTCGATGCGCAGGACGTCGAAATGGGCCGACAGTCCCTGGATCTCCCGCAGGAAGTCGTCAGCGGCGAAGCGACCCTCCCCCAGTTTGTCGGGCAGCGTGTTTGATGTCGCCGCGAGCTGCACCCCCGCGTCGACCAGCTCACCCAGCAGCGTCGACATCAGGACCGTGTCGCCGGGATCGTCGAGCTCGAACTCGTCGATGCACACGAGCCGGTTCTCCTTGAGCGCCTCGACGGCCGTCCGGAAGCCCAGTACGCCGACCAGGTTGGTGTACTCGACGAATGTCCCGAACCTCTTCGGGCCCGGCACGGCATGCCAGAGCGACGCCAGCAAATGCGACTTGCCGACACCGAAGCCACCGTCGAGGTAGACGCCAGCCCGGCCCTCCGGCGGAGCCGCTCGACGAAAGATCGACCGGCGGGCGGGAGCCGGTTCGCTGACACGGCCGGCGAACGCCGCCAGCGCTCCGACCGCAGCTGCCTGCGTAGGTTGCGCAGGATCGGGCACGTAGGTCGCGAATCGCACGTCGACGAAGTGCGGCGGCGGCACGAACTCGTCGACAAGCCCGGCCACCGTCAGGGACGGATGACGCGCGGTGAGCGACTCGGGCACGACCGTGAGCCTATTCATGCGACGATCTCGGGGTGCGCCGCCTCCTGCCAGCCCCCATCGTCGACCTCAGCGACGACGACCTGCGCGCGGCCTACATGTTCCCTGAGCAGCGGCCGTGGGTCCGAGCCAACATGGTGTCGACTCTCGATGGCGCGATGCGTGGCACCGACGGCGGATCGCGCTCGATCAGCACACCCGCGGACCAGCGGGTCTTCTCGATCGCGCGCGCGGATGCCGACGTGATCCTGGTCGGCGCAGGCACGATCCGCGCCGAGGACTACCGGCCGTCGAAGAAGACCGTCGCGATCATCTCGAACCGCCTCGACCTGCCGCTCACCCTCCGCATGCTCGCTGAGCGCACGGATGAGAATCCCCGCCCGCTTGCCTTCACCACCGACGCCGCGGCGGCCGACGCGTCTGAGGCGCTGCGCGCACTCATCGATGTCGTGCCCTGCGGGTCCCACGTCGTCGACCTGCACCGAGTGGTCGCCGAACTCGCGGCGCGCGGGCTCGGGCGCATCCACTGCGAGGGCGGACCGAGCCTGCTGGGTGACCTGGCGGCCGAAGGACTCCTCAACGAACTGCTGCTCACCGTGGCCCCGCGCCTGCTGGGCGGCGGGCCGCAGGAGCACATCCTCAGCGTGGCCGGTGGCTTCACCCCCCCGCTTCGACTGACGCCCACGCAGGTCCTCGAGGAGGACGGCAGCGTCTTCATCCGGGCGCGGGCCACCTGATGCTCACCCCACCGATCGAGCCGATGCTCGCCAGGCCATTGGGGCACGGCCTCCCCTCGGATACCGACGGGGTCAGTTTCGAGCCCAAGTGGGATGGCTTCCGGTGCCTGCTCTTCCGGTCGGGCGACGACGTCGTGCTGCAGGGCCGCGGTCGATCCGCCGCGGCCGCGGGCGACATCGTCGACCTCGCTTACGCCTTCCCCGAACTGGTCGCCGCTGCGCGAGAGCAGGTGCCCGCGGGAACCGTCATCGACGGGGAGATCGTCGTCGCCCGCGCCGGTCGCCTCGACTTCGCCGCGCTCTCGACCCGGCTTCGGCCGCGGTCCGAAGCAGGCGGCGCCAACATCACCCGACTGTCCGCCGATCTTCCGGCGTCACTGCTCGCCTTCGACGTGCTGTGGTCTGACCGCGACCTGATGGCGCTGCCCTTCAGCGAGCGTCGCGCGCACCTCGAGCAGCTGGCCGCATCGTGGCGACCGCCGCTCCTCCTCACCCCCACGACCCGCGATCGCACCGTCGCGCAGTCGTGGTTCGACGGGTTCGAGTCCGCTGGCGTCGACGGCCTTATCGTCAAGGCGCTCACCGACCCGTACATGCCCAGCAAGCGAGCGCAGGGCAAGGTCAAGCACCAGCGAACCGCCGATGTCGTTGTTGCCGGATGGCGGGCGCACGCCCGACCCGGCCCGGACGGAGCGCCCGTCGTGGGCAGCCTGCTGCTCGGGTTGCACGATGCCGATGGGGTCCTGCAGTACATAGGTGCAGCGTCCGCCTTCACCGCAGCAACGCGCGCGCAGCTTGTGACGCTCATGGGCCCTCTTGAAGTCATCGGCGATGACCACCCATGGCGGGGTGCCATCGCCGGGAACGTGCCCGGTGAGGCCAGTCGCTGGAAGAAGGAGCAGGAGTGGACGGCCGTGCGGCCGGAACTCGTCGCCGAGGTCACCTACGACCAGATGGAGGGACCCCGCTTCCGGCACGTCGCCGGCTTCCTCCGCTGGCGACCCGATCGTGGACCGGCATCCTGTGGCTTCGACCAGTTGGACGTCCCGCCACCAGCGCGGATCGAGGAACTGCTCGCCTCGCTGACCTGACCGTCACGGGCAACCGGGAGAAACGGCCAGAAAGCCCCTCCGGCCGCCAGTTCATGGCCGTTTCTCCCGGTCTCGCTGACAGGAGTCGATCGATCAGGTCTGCGGCAGCTGCCGTGCCCGGCTGGGCTGCACTCGCGGCGGTTCCCCCGGCATCTTCGGAGTGCTGACCGGGAAAGCACTGTGCGACTCCCCTTGCGGAGCGTGAATCTCGAGAGCGCTGTGGGTCAAGTTTTCTGGGGAGTCGCGCGCTCCGTGCTCGGGAATCGCAATGCCAATCAAGGGTCAACCGACGCGACCCGTGGGTTCGAGCTTCCACGAGTCCCAACGATCCGCCTTGAACTTGGCGACCAGAGTTCCCGAAACGTAGACGAGAAGATGCCCCTTCTTGGTCTCCATCGCAGTCGGTGCGAACGCTTCGAACTTCTCCTTCTGACCGTTCGCCAGCCTCACGGTCAGTACCCAGATCAAAGCACCCTTGAATGGTCTTGTCGACGACGCTCGAATACAAGACGTCGAAAGTGACCAGGATTCAAGCGTCGCCGACAGGTCTCTCTTCATTTCCAGACGATTGGTAGGCCATGCGTCCCCTCCTGGCGATCTTCACGGCAAGGATGCACCACCGCTCTGGAACGTCGCGCTCCCAAGGATCCGGTTGGTGCAGGAATTGTGCCCCCATCTGGACGCCTAACTCCCGCATGTTTAGGCCAACGCAAGATGGGGAAGAACCTTCGCATGGATGGATTCTGGAACGAGCCCGAAGACGATGACCTCGCTGGCCTGGACGCCGTGATGGCGCTGTGACGGCTGGAGAGCGAGGCGCGGCGTGCTTCACGGGATGTGGGTGACTAAGGATTGCGGCTGACCATGTACGTCTGTACGAGGTTGGCGACGTGCTCGGCGCAGTCGGGACTGGCGGGTAGCCGGAAGACCTCATCCCAATCACGTAAGTAACCCCCGGAAACCTTGGCGGACAGGTCATCCCCCTCGAACATGACCGTCATGGCAATCTCCCTGGTCTGGTGCTGCCACCCCTTTGACCGGGTGTTGTAGCGGATATCCAGCCAGAGCCTTTTGCCGTCGTTGTTGGAGAAGGCCCGCAAGCCCCGCTGTTCTGCGATCTCGCTAATCTCTCGCAGCAACTCGATCCGGGCAGCATTCTGGGTCGTGAACGCCGACCTTTGTCGCACTTTCTCTTCCTCAGAGCACTCGTAACAACAGACTGTCGTGATCTGATCGCTTGAATCTCTCACGTAATACCCGAGCCGTGCTGGGAACTTCCCACACTCTTTGCATGTGAGTCTCTCCAACTGGGCCTTGGTGGCTGCGTCTTCGGCCTTGCCGCAGCGCTGGCACCTATTGGCCCCCCACCCGGCCCGCTTGCCGCACTTGGTGCATTTCACAGCGCGGCCCCCTGCCGTCTCC
>CAJAKT010000116.1 GCA_903940375.1 uncultured bacterium
GGACATCCGAAGTGGCCTCGATCACCGCGACAGCGAGTGGATGCCGGCTGTACTGCTCCGCTGACGACGTCAGGGCCAGCAGCTCATGCCGGTCGAATCCCGCGGCCACGTCAATACTCGACAGAGTCGGCTTGCCGTAGGTGAGGGTTCCGGTCTTGTCGAACACCATCGTGCGCGCCGTGCTGATCCGCTCCAGCATCGACGGGTCCTTGATGATGATCCCGTAGCGAGCGGCGAGGGCGATCGCCCCGATGATCGCCACGGGGACACCGATCAGGAGCGGGCACGGGGTGGCGATGACGAGGACCGCGAGGAAGCGGTTCGGATCGCCACTGACAACCCAGCCCGCGACAGCGAACAGCAGGGCGATCACCGTGTAGGTGATGCCCAGCCGATCGGCGAGTCTGCGCATGGGTGGCTGCTCGGCCTCGGCCTTCGTCAGGACACCGACGATCTGCGCGTACCGACTGTCCGCCGCCGTGCGCTCCGACCGGACGACGAGCGCCTCCGCGCTGTTGATCGCACCCGACAGGACCTGGGACCCGGGCGTCTTCGGCACGACGTAGGGCTCCCCCGTCAGGTAGGACTCGTCCATCGACCCACGGCCTTCGATGACGACACCGTCGACGGGGCAGATCTCGTGCGGCAGTATGACGACCACATCGCCGATCGCCAATGACCCAACATCAATGTCCCTCGGGACCCCGTCGGCTCCGCGCAGGTGCGCAATCGTCGGGCTGCGTCGTGCCAGTGCATCGAGTACTGCGGACGCCCGCGCCGATGCTGCGTCCTCGAGCGCCTTGCCACCCGACACCATCAGCGCGATCACCGCCGCGACGAGCCACTCGCTCATGACCGCTGCCGTGACCATCGCAAGGAGTCCGAGCACGTCGGCACCGACCCGGCGCGACATGAGGCCGTGGACCACCTCGATCGTCAACGGAACGGCAACCACCACGCACATCACCATGAGAGGGATTGCGGTCCACCACTGGTCCAACCCAACCAGCCGGAGCCCACCCCACACGGCGATCGCCGACAGAGTCCCGATGGACACCCGACCCTGGGTCGACTCCATAAGAGCCCGGACGTAGAGCATGACGCCGCTCGCCTGCGGCTGCGGACTGGGCAGCGTCATCGTGGCCACCCCCTCTCTGTCGCTGGGGCGCACCGGCGGGGCCAGCCGTCACATCGGCGGCAGTGCCTCGGCGAGAGTCGCGTGCAGCGGGATGACGACATCAAGCCCGGTCAGGGCGAAGACCTTGAGGACACGGGGGGCGGCAACGACGACATCGAGCGACCCACCAACTTCGCGCACGTGCTTCAGCGTCGTGACCAGCACACCCAGGCCAGTCGAATCGATGAAGGGCACAGCCGACAGATCAACGATCAGCGCCATGCCGGCGCGTCGCGACAGCGGCTCCAGCTCCGTCAGGAGGATCGGCGCGGTGTGCACGTCCAACTCCCCCGCGACCGCCACCACAGTGCGATCAGCGTGCGGTACGACATCGACCGAGAAGTCCACCCTCCTACTCTCGCACAGGACGTCACCCCATCGCCCCACAATGGTGTGATGCGAGCCGCCGACGACAGCCTCCTGCAGCGACTGTCCCATGGGCGTCCGGACCGACTCGTGCATGTGCACGAGATCACCCCTCGCTCGGCCGCATTGGCCCCGTGGCCGGCCTGGGTCGACGACGAGATCGTTGGCGCCTTCGCGCAGATGGGCATCACCGAACCATGGCGGCACCAGACCCAGGCAGCCCACGCCGCGTACGACGGCACCCATGTGGCGTTGGCCACCGGCACGGCCTCGGGCAAGAGCCTGGCCTTCAGCATGCTCGCCCTGACGCGCATTCGTGCCGGCACGCACGCACCCGATGGCCGAGGATCCACAGCCCTCTATCTGTCGCCCACGAAAGCGCTCGCCAACGATCAGCTGCGCGGACTCAACGACCTGAATCTGCCCTGGCTGCGAGCTGCCACGTACGACGGCGACACACCGTCGGAGGAACGCACGTGGGTGCGTCAGCATGCCAACTACGTCCTGACCAACCCCGATCTGCTCCATCACTCGCTGCTCCCCGGACACAGTTCGTGGTCCTCGTTCCTGCGTCGCCTCGACGTCATCGTGATCGACGAGGCCCATGCCTACCGCGGCGTGCTCGGCGCACACGTGTCTGCTGTCATCCGGCGCCTGCGACGCGTGTGTGCGCACTACGGCTCCGACCCTGTCATCTTCACCGCATCCGCGACCATCGCCAACCCCGCGGAAGCCACATCGCGGCTGATCGGTGCGCCCGCACTCGCCTTCACCGACGACACCTCCCCTCGTCCGGGGATGACCGTTGCTTTCTGGGAGCCACCGGTGCTGGAGGCCGCGCCCGATGAGCGTGATCCGGTGCGTCGCTCGGCCCTCGCAGAGACCGCCGACCTGTTGACCGACTGCGTCGTCGAGGGTCGGCAGGCCCTTGCCTTCATCCGCAGTCGACGCGGCGTCGAGACCACCGCACTCATGGCGCGCGATCTGCTCACCGACGTCGACCCAGCGCTCGCCCTTGGTGTCGCGGCATACCGCGGAGGCTTCTTACCGGAGGAGCGCCGTGAGCTGGAGGCTGGACTGCGCGATGGCAGCATCCGCGCGCTCGCCACCACGAGCGCACTCGAGATGGGCATCGACGTCACCGGACTCGATGTCGTCATCACGGCGGGCTGGCCAGGAACGCGCGCCAGCCTGTGGCAGCAGTTCGGCCGCGCGGGACGGGCCGACTCCCCCGCACTCGCGATCTTCGTCGCCCGCGATGATCCCCTGGACTCCTACCTGGTGCACCACCCCGGCATCGTTATCGATCGCGATGTCGAGGCCAGCGTGTTCGACCCCGCCAACCGCTACGTGCTGGCACCACACCTGTGCGCGGCAGCGGCCGAGGTTCCCCTCGTCGAAGCCGAGCTTGCGGAGTGGTTCGGGCCGACCGCGCGCGACATCGTCGACGAACTCGTCGACCAGGGCATGCTGCGCAAGCGACCCGGTGGCTGGTTCTGGACACGACGTGAACGGGCATCTGACCTGACCGACCTGCGCGGCAGCGGCGGCACGCCCATCCGCGTCGTCGAGGACGGCACCGGCCGTCTGCTTGGCACTGTCGACCGCGCTTCAGCTCCGGCCACCATTCACCGCGGCGCGGTCTACGTGCATCAGGGCGTGACACATGTCGTGACGTCGCTGGATCTCGAGGATGCCGTCGCGACCGTGGTTGAACAGGAGGTCGACTACTCAACACTGTCGCGTTCCATCAGCGACATCCGAATCGTGAGCGTCGACGCGTCTCGAGCTGGCGGCATCCTGTTCCGGGGCTCGGTAGATGTCAGCACCCAGGTCGTGTCGTTTCAGCGCCGCCGCCCCAACGGCGAGTCGCTCGGCGAGGAACTCCTTGATCTCCCTATCCAGGAACTGCGGACACAGGCCGTGTGGTGGACGCTGCCGGAGGCACTGGTCGAGGGGGCGGGGATACCGCTGCCCGATATCCCCGGTGCCGCGCATGCCGCGGAGCACGCGTCGATCGGGCTCCTGCCTCTGTTCGCCACCTGTGACCGTTGGGATCTCGGCGGTGTCTCAACAGCGATGCACTCCGACACCGGACAGCCGACCGTCTTCGTCTATGACGGATACCCGGGTGGTGCCGGCTTCGCGGAGCATGGTTTCCGCGTAGCCGAGGAGTGGCTCTCCGCGACCCGCACCGCAATCGCCGAGTGCGCGTGCGACACCGGATGTCCGTCGTGTGTCCAGTCGCCGAAGTGCGGTAACGGCAACAACCCTCTTGATAAGCGGCTGGCCGTCGTGCTTCTCGACACCGCTCTCACGGAGATGGCGGCCCAGCCCGAGCCGACGCCCTGACTGGCA
>CAJAKT010000117.1 GCA_903940375.1 uncultured bacterium
CTGCGGTTCAACCTCGATTCCCGCACGGCCGACATGGCCAACAGCGGCGACCGGATGGGCGGCATGCTCTCCGCCGGCCTGTTCCTCCAGGAGTTCGTGCCCGCCGGCCAGACCTGGGTCCATGTCGACATCGCCGGGCCCTCGTTCAACGAGAAGGGCCCTTACGGCTACACCCCCAAGGGCGGCACGGGCAGCGCGGTACGGACCTTCGTCCAGCTGGCCGCCGAGATGGCACAGGGGGCCATGTAGCGGCCTGGCCCGTCGATGGGAGGATGTGATCCTCGTCGGACGACGATCACGAACCCCCGAGACTGGAGTGGGCGACAGTGGCCAATGCAGACCTGGTAATCCTCGGCGGCGGCAGCGGTGGCTATGCCTGCGCCCTGCGTGCATCCGAGCTGGGCATGTCGGTCATCCTCATCGACAAGGACAAGCTCGGAGGCACCTGCCTGCATCGAGGCTGCATCCCCACCAAGGCCCTGCTGCATGCGGCCGAGGTCGCTGACAGCGCCAAGGAGAGCGACGCCTTCGGCGTGCGCGCGACCTTCGAGGGCATCGACATGCCCAAGGTCAACGAGTACCGCGACGGCGTCGTCGGCAAGCTCTACAAGGGCCTGCAGGGCCTCGTGAAGAGCCGCAACGTGACCTTCGTCGAGGGCGCTGGCCGCCTCGTGTCGCCGAACACCGTCGAGGTCAACGGAGAGCAGTACACCGGCACCAACGTCGTGCTGGCCACCGGCTCCTACGCGCGCAGCCTGCCGGGCCTGGACATCGCCGGCCGGATCATCACGTCCGACCAGGCGCTCAACCTCGACTACGTGCCCAAGAGCGTCATCGTCCTCGGTGGCGGCGTGATCGGCGTCGAGTTCGCCAGTGTCTGGAAGTCCTTCGGCGCCGACGTCACGATCGTCGAGGCCCTGCCGAACCTGGTGCCCAACGAGGACATCGCCTGCTCCAAGGCCCTCGAGCGCGCCTTCCGCAAGCGCGGCATCAACTTCAGCCTCGGCATTCGCTTCGCCTCGGCGACCCAGGACGACCATGGCGTGCACGTCACCCTCGAGGACGGAAAGACCCTCGACGCCGAGCTGCTGCTCGTCGCCGTCGGCCGCGGCCCGAACGCCTCCGGCATGGGCTTCGAGGAGCAGGGCGTCGCGATGGAGCGCGGCTGGGTGCTCGTCGACGAGCGCCTGCATACCAACGTTCCCGGGGTCTTCGCTGTCGGTGACATCACTCCCGGCCTGCAGCTCGCCCATCGCGGCTTCCAGCACGGCATCTTCGTCGCTGAGGAGATCGCCGGCCTCAATCCCGCGGTCATCGCCGACGTCAACATCCCCAAGGTCACCTACTGTGAGCCCGAGGTCGCGAGCGTCGGCCTCACCGAGGTGCAGGCCCGCGAGAAGTTCGGCGACAACGTGGCGACCTACGAGTACAACCTCGGCGGCAACGGCAAGAGCCAGATCCTCGGCACCACTGGCTTCATCAAGCTCGTCCAGCAGAAGGACGGCCCCGTCGTCGGCATCCACATGGTGGGCTCGCGCATCGGCGAGCAGATCGGCGAGGCCCAGCTCATCGTGAACTGGGAGGCCTACCCTGAGGATGTCGCGACCCTGATCCACGCGCACCCGACCCAGAACGAGGCCATGGGCGAGGCGCATCTCGCCCTCGCCGGCAAGCCCCTGCACGCACACGCCTGACGCACCCGCGAACCGAAGGAGCACAGCACCGATGTCGGTCACCGTCACGATGCCCGCACTGGGCGAGAGCGTCACCGAGGGCACAGTCACCCGCTGGCTGAAGGCGGTCGGCGACACCGTCGCCGCCGACGAGCCCCTGCTCGAGGTCTCCACCGACAAGGTCGACACCGAGATCCCGTCGCCCGCCTCTGGCGTGCTGCTGTCGATCGCCGTCGGCGAGGACCAGACCGTCGCTGTCGGCGCCGAACTGGCGCAGATCGGCGCTGCCGACTCGGCCGCGCCGGCACCGGTGCCGACTCCCGAGCCCACACCTGCCCCGGTCGCTGAGCCGGTGCCGGCCCCCGTCGAGGTTGCTGCTCCCCCGGCACCTGCCGCCCCCGCCCCGACCGCTGCTCCCGCAGCCGCTGGCCCCGGCACCGCCGTGGTGATGCCCGCCCTGGGCGAGAGCGTCACCGAGGGCACCGTCACCCGCTGGCTGAAGGCGGTCGGCGACACCGTCTCCGCCGACGAGCCCCTGCTCGAGGTGTCCACCGACAAGGTCGATACCGAGATCCCGTCGCCCGCGTCCGGTGTGCTCCTGTCCATCGCCGTCGGCGAGGACCAGACCGTCGCCGTCGGCGCCCAGCTCGGGATGATCGGATCCAGCACGGCAGCGCCTGCTGCTGCACCGGCTGCTCCCGCACCGGCACCCGTTGTCGCAGCCCCTGTCGTCGCTGCACCTGCGCCCGTTGTCGCCGCGCCCGTCGCCGTCGAACCGGTTGCACCCGCCGACTCCGCGGCCGACAACTCCGACGCGTATGTCACGCCGCTCGTGCGTCGCCTCGCCGTCCAGCACGGTGTCGACCTCGCCACGGTCACGGGCACCGGCGTCGGCGGTCGCGTCCGCAAGTCCGATGTCCTCGAGGCCGCCATCAAGGCAACGGCTGCGGCCGCGGCAGCAGCACCCGCAGCAGCTCCGGCAGCAGCCACATCGGCGCCGGCCACTGCCGCTCCCGCCGCATCCCCCCTGCGCGGTCGCACCGAGAAGATGAGCCGCCTGCGCAAGGTCATCGCCGAGCGGATGGTCGAGTCGCTTCAGGTAGCCGCGCAGCTCACCACCGTGGTCGAGGTCGACGTCACCCGCATCGCCGCCCTGCGCGGTCGCGTGAAGGGCGACTTCGAGGCCCGCGAGGGCGTGAAGCTGTCGTTCCTGCCGTTCTTCTGCAAGGCATCGATCGAGGCGCTCAAGCAGTTCCCGCAGGTCAACGCCACCATCGACATGGCCGAGGGCACCGTCACCTACTTCGAGGCCGAGCACCTGGGCATCGCCGTCGACAGC
>CAJAKT010000118.1 GCA_903940375.1 uncultured bacterium
CCATTCCGTCAGCGTGAAGTCAGCCATGTTGAGGGAGAATGCGTACGAGCGTGGCACCGGGTTGGGTGCGGAATCCACGCTGATGACGGTCGTGAAGTCGCCCGTGAAGATGACAGTCCCATCAGTCAACCCGATGTCATTGATGAATCGATCTGTTTGGACGAACCGCATCGGATTGGCGCCTGTTGCCGCGTCAACAGCGGTCGCCGCAAATGTGATGCCAGACTGGTCCAAGCCAGAGCCGGCGACGAGAAGTGAGTCCCCGAGCAACCCGAGCGCCGTGACGCTGGTGAAATCGGGAAGGCTGGCTGAGAAGTACTCATCGCGATTTCCGTAGCCGTCGACCTTGACGAGGTTATCGACCGCTACGGCATTGGCCACCTGGAACGCCCCGCCTACCACCACTCCGCTCGGGGCGGCCACGACGGCGTTGACCCCGTCGTCAAGGCCGGCGTCCCAGGCGTCAGGAGTGTCCAAGGACGTCGAGGAGAAGTAGGCCAGTCCGAGATGATTCACTCCGCCCATGGTCTGGAAGTAGCCGCCGACATAGAGCCCAGCGCCCTCGACTAACAGGCTGAGCACCTCATGGCTCGGTGCGGGGTGCCATGCGCCGAGCACGCCGGACGAACTGATCAGGCCCAGGTTCCCCCGTGAGACCCCGCCGAGCTCGTCGAATTCGCCACCGATCACGATGTCGGTGCCTGATTCGGCAAGGGCGTATACCCAGCCGAGATCGCCGTCACTGAATGTGACATCGGAACGCAGCGACACCGCTTCACCTTCGAGCGACTCGCCCGCCGCTACCACCTCCGCGATGGATTTCCGGGCTTCGCCCGGTAACCGATCACCCACCGCGCTGAAGTGGCCACCGAGCAGAACAGTGGGAGCGAGCGGAACAGTGGAAGCGCGAACCAACAGTGCATACACCGGGCCATCCGGATTCGGTGCCCAGGTGAGCAGCCCGGAACTCGAGGCCAGGGCCGCGAGGTCGAAAGCCACGGCACCATTACGTGGGGCCATGGGCGTGGTGACACTCTGGAAGCTTCCCCCGACGTAGAGCACCCCAGCAGCGGCATCCACCTCGATCGCGCGTACTGCGAGTGCGTCCCCCCTGAAGTAGTCGGTGACCGGGGTGACCGCAGTGAGGTCGGGAGCCCAGCTACTCAGCAGACCAGTGGTTGCCCGGACGGATGCGATCAACGAACGGTGCACCCACGTCTGTCCACCGTCGTCGGAGAACTCGACGAATGCCCCTCCCACGTACAGGTCACCGCCATGCAGGGCCAGCGCATAGACCGCGTCATCCGTCCTCGGCGCCCAGTCACTCACCTGTGCCTGAGCATCGATGTGGGCCAAGTTCTCCCGCTCAACGCCTCCCACCATGGTGAAGAGTCCCCCGATGAAGTAGCCGCCGGTACCGTCAGGCAGAACCGCTTTCACCTCGCCTTCCACCCAAGGGAACTGGGCGGCGACCGCGGCCTCATCGGCCGATAGCGACGCGAGACCACCCGTCTGCAACCCCCAGTGCGTGAAGTCTCCGCCTACATACGCGGTGCTCCCCGGTCCCTCCGCGATTGCCCTGACCGTGCCATTCGGACCGAGTGGAATTCCGCCGCCGCACGCACAGGCGTAACTAGGCGCAGCCGTGACGCCGAGTCCGATGAGCAAGGTGACTGATGCAATGAGCGCGAGGAGGCGTGACGGCATGGCCCGGGAGATTCGCATGAGACCACGACAGCGGGTCCACGTCCATCCCGCAAGACGCGCATGTGGAGAACCACAGGCCGACATCCATGAAGCGGAAGTGCGCAGTTCCCAAGGACGCTGGTCAGGCTGTCAGGGCTGCGACGGGCGGTGCTTGACGTTCAGGACACCGAAGGGGCGGGCGTCGCAGTGCGACGCCAGCCCCTTCGGTCTTGACTAGCTGCCGTAGACCGTCGACCAGTCCGAGATGGTCATGAGGTACAGCTGGCCACCCTCAATCGCGGTGGCAAGCGCAGCAGTGGCTGCCTTGTCCCCGGCCAGATCCGGCCGAGCCACCGCGGTCGGCGCGTGCACCTGCGCATCGAAGATGAAGTAGCTGTTCGCATCTGTGTCGCTGGTCTTCATGAACTCCGTCACATCCGTGACACCCGACGACTCCTCATCCTTCGTCATGAAGGCTGCTCCGCCCGGGGCGAAGTAGCGGTCGACGAACTTCGCGACGGTGCCGATCTTGCCGTCGCTGATCCGGTAGGCAACCATGCGCGCGACGTGGTCGTTGTTTCCCGGATCCTCCTGGATGAGGACATTTCCCTTGCTGTCGACATCGATGTTGTCGGGCTTGCTCAGGTAGGGAGCCTCCGAGCCGTCGAGCAGCATCGTGAGCGACGCACCAGCCATCGGATCGGCTACGTCGTTGAAGCGCAGCCGCCACAGCGCTCCACCGTCACGCGTGACCTTCGGCGTGGCCGGGTTGGGTGCCGTGGCCTTGGGATCCTTGTTCGACTCGGTGGTGACGAAGTAGTAATCGTTCGGGTTCTTGGGATCGAATGCGCCATCCTCCACGCGCGCCATGACCGTACCCAGCGCACGAGCCTGGATGTTCTGGCTCTTGCCATTCACGGTGGTGTCGATCGGCTTGAAGGTCACCTGTGCAGGGGTGCCCTTGGCGACAGCAGCCCGGAAGGCGTTGTCGGTGGCGATACCCGTGACGGCCATGACGTAGTTCTGCCCGTTCGTCAGGCCCGCCTTATCCGTCCAATGACCGTCTCGGGTCTTCTCGCCGACGTACATGTACAGCTGGCTGTCGGTCGCGGAACCGTCCTCATTGCCCATGATCACCGTGCGCAGCCCCTTGCTCGGAGCCACGAGGAAGTTCTCCCACGCCGCCAGGCCGAGCTTTGGCAACTGGCTGAGGTTGCCGTTGGTGTCGATCGCGAAGGCACGCGACTCGTCGCCGCCCTCTTCGCCCGTGAAGTAGGCCGGACCGGTGAACCCGTAGGTGATCTTCTTGCCGTTCTCGTTCGTCATCGTGTAGCTCAGATCGCCCGGCTGGGCCATGTGCGACGAGCAGAAGCGGTTGAGCGCCTTGGTGTGAAGCGGAGTACCGAATTCATCCTTCGCTGCGGCACCGGCGGGTGCAACCGGGGTCGCGCCGTACTGGCCGGTCGCGTAGTTGTAGAAGGACACGCTCGTCAACAGGTCGCGTCCGGCGGTGATTACCTTGGCTTCGGTATCGAGATTGAGCGCACTCACGGTCGATGCGGTCGCCGCCCCGTTCGCACGAGCCGTGGCGGCAGCGACTGCATTCGTCGCCGATAGTTCGTGGTTGATGAAGACGGTCAGGTTGTCGCCGTCCCGTAATACGCCGATGCCATCCGGAATCCCCTGCCACTGGAAGCCTCCGAAGTTGTCTCCTGCCGTCGCCAACGCCTTCAGCGCGACGCCGCTGCTTGCCGGCTCCATGTACAGGAAGTTCGAATCGGCTGAGGCCGGAATCGCGGTCGCGCCGGCCATGACAGCGGCCAAGCCCAGGATCAATGGCGTTCTCTTGCGCACGTGAGTTCCTCTCGAGAGTTTGTGTGCACAGCACATCGACCCTTGGCAACCACGTGGTGTACTGCGGACTGAGTTACGAGGGCCGATCCGTGAACATCTCGTTCCGGGAGTCGGAGATTGTCAGGGGTGACGCAGGTCGAGCACGGTGACGGTGTCGCCCGCAGCGATGCTCGTCACATCGGCAGGAATATCAATGAGGGCATCGGCGCCCGCCAGACCGCCCATCACATGGGATCCCTGGCCCTGGCCCGACGGCACGACGGCAGTCGGCGACACGAAGCGCGCCCGCGCAAACTGCCGTTTACCTGCTGGTGACGTCAACGACTCCTCGCAGACCACCGTCAGCTCGGGGCGCAGAAGGTCGGTCAGCCCGCGCATCCGGCGGATGACCGGTCGAACGAAGGCCTCGAACGAGATGTAGCTGCTGACGGGGTTTCCCGGGAGGGTGATGATCGGCACCTCCTCCTCCCCGACGAACCCGTGACCCTGCGGCATGCCCGGGTTCATCGCCACCTTGGTGAAGTCGACCGTGCCCAGCCTGCTCAGCACCGTCTTCACGGTGTCGTACGCACCCATGCTCACGCCACCGCTCGTCAGGATCAGGTCGCAGCGATGGAGCTGGTCTTCAACGGCTTCAAGGAACTGTGCCTCGTCGTCGACAATCGGACCAACGCGATACGCGTCCGCTCCCGCCTCGCGGCACGCGGCCACCAGGAGGTAGCTGTTGCTGTCGCTGATCAGTCCATGGCGAAGGGGCAGCCCCGGCTCGACCAGTTCGGAGCCCGTCGAGATCACCGCGATGCGCGGACGGGGATGGACGTAGACGAGGCCAGAACCGACGGCAGCCAGGATCGCCACCTGTCGCGCCCCGATCAGGGTGCCGTCCGTTAGCACGATCTCGCCCGCTACGACGTCCTCGGCTGCACGCCGGATGTAGGCGCCGACCTCGGCACCCTCCGAGATGACCACCGTGTCCGTCCCGGCATCCGTGCGCTCCACGGGGACCACGGCATCGGCGCCATCGGGTATCGGGGCACCGGTCATGATCCGCACGGCCGTGCCGGACACCACCGTCTCCGTGGAACGGAAGCCGGCAGGGACATCGTCGATGACCGTCAGCGACACCGGATCCGCGGCTGACGCAGACGCGACATCGGCGGAGATGACGGCGTAGCCGTCCATCGAGGAGTTGTCGAACGAGGGCAACGGCCAGGGCGACGCCACATCACGCGCCAGCACGCAGCCGTGCGCGGATGAAAGCGGGAGTTCGAGGGGCGCCAAGACACCGATGCCCGCGAGCACTCCATCGCGGTACTCATCGACACTCAGCACGAATGTGACTCTAGACGGCGTGCCGCGGATGCGGTCGACGGGAGGCTAGGGCGTCCGGTCGACGGAGTTCTTCGCGCCCTTGGCTCCCATGTAGACACTGAGGAATCGCGCTGGCGCGTCACCCTTGTTGGTTCCGTTGTGCCACACGTCCTGGGCCTCCATATACGCCGCACCGGCCGCGTACTCCTTGACCACACCGGCGTCGTACTCGACGGTGAGTGTTCCTTCGAGGATGTAGACGAAGGCCGGCACCTTGTGCTTGTGCCACCCGGTCTCCTGCCCCGGCTCGAGCTGGGTGATGTAGCTCGTCACCTGCGCAGGTGTCTTCTTCGGGTACCCGATGGCCTGGTCGAGGGTGGTCAGCTGCTGTGCCTCGAGGAGAGTCTCGCGGCCCGCCGGGTCAGCGGCAACCGCGCTGCTCGTGCCGGAGGCCGAGGCAGCGGGTTCGGCATCCCCACCGCCGCAACCGGCCAGCAGAAGGGTCGCGGCCGCGCTCACAGCGACCAGCATGGGCATTCTGCGGGGCGCTGATGACGGATTCGTAACCATTTCTCCACCCTAATGGGGGGATACGCTGCAACAGCCGGATTTCACCGGCACACTTGCGCGGTGACCGACGCCGTGGACTTCGACGCGGCCCTGTGGCGCCCGGATGCCCGAGGTGCTGCCACCTTCATCACCCTCCCCTTCGACGTGAAGGCGCTCTTCGGACGGGCCCGCTGCCCGGTTCGGGTGACGATCAACGATCACACCTGGCGCACTACGACGCAGGTGTACGGCAGCGACTACCACATCGTGGTCAACGCAGAGGCTCGTGAAGCGGCCGCGGTCGGACATGGCGACCAGGTCCGCGTTCAGGTCAAGAAGGACGACACCGTGCGTTCGACCGAGGTTCCACCCGAGCTGGCCGCGCAACTGCGCGCCGACCGTGAAGCCAAGGATGCCTTCGAGGCCTTGTCACCATCGCAGCGGCGGGAGTACGCCCGCTGGGTCTCCGAGGCGAAGCTGCCGCAGACCCGTCAGCGCCGATCCGTCGCGGCCACGGAGCACCTCAAGGCCGGCGTGCGCCGACCCCAGTCCGCGTAGCTGCAGCAGGCATCCGACAGACTGCTGGCGTGCGTACGAGCCTGGAGTTCCTCCGCCCCTCGCACACCGTTCCCGTCACCCGCTGGCGCGCGGCTTCGCGTTGGCGAACCCGTCCCTCGACATTCGCGATCCTGCTCGTGGGTCTATGGCTGTTCGGGACAGGCGAGGCCATGCTCGTCGCCTCAACCCTCGGAAACGCGCCGTGGACCGTGCTCTCCCAGGGCCTGAGCTCGCGCTTTCCGATCTCCATCGGGGTGGCGACCTTCCTGGTCTCCGTCACCGTCCTGCTGCTGTGGATACCCCTCCGGGAGCGACCCGGCCTCGGCACCATCAGCAACGCCGTCGTGATCGCCCTGTCACTGCAGGTCATGGTCACGGTGCTGCCGACACCGGGCAACGTCGTCGTCCGACTCCTCATGGTGCTGGGCGGCATCGTGGTGATCGGCATCGGCAGTGGCCTCTACCTGACGACGAATCTCGGACCGGGCCCACGCGATGGCTGGATGACAGGAATCCACCTGCGCACCGGTTGGCCCATCAGCGCAGTGCGACTGGGCATCGAAGCGACCGTGCTCGTCATCGGCTGGCTGCTCGGCGGAACGGTCGGCATCGGCACCGTGCTCTTCGCGCTGCTGATCGGGCCCTCCGTCGGCTACGGCCTCAAGGCAGCTGGCGCCTTAGGTGGCGCAACAGGAGAGGTACTCGAAGACGAGCACCCCGAACTGGAGGCGTGAGGGCTTCCTAGCGTCCCTGATGGCGCTGGGTGCCGGACGAGCGGCGTGACTTCCACGCATCGGCCGGACGCGATGAGCGACTCGAGCGCGACGGCGCCGTGCGCGTGGCCTTCGAGACCGGCGCGATCCACGGGACACCTGAGGGCTCGCGCGCACCAGTGACATCAGACAGCGTCTGGTCGCCGGGGCGTACGCGCGCAACATACGGGTCAACGCCCGCACGCTTGGTCAACGACGAGACCATCCGCTGCTGCTTGGGCGATGCAAGCGTGACGACGGTGCCCGACTCACCGGCGCGGGCGGTACGACCGGCACGGTGCAGGTAGTCCTTCGGGTCGGTCGGTGAATCAACGTGCACGACCAGGCTGATGCCGTCGACGTGAATGCCGCGGGCGGCAACGTCGGTGGCGACGAGCGCGAGGGTGTCGCCCTTGCGGAAAGCGTCGAGCGTCTTCGTGCGAACGGCCTGCGACTTGCCGCCATGCAGTGCGCCGACGGCAACACCCTGCGCGGCGATGTGGTCGGCCAGTCGGTCGACACCGGCCTGGGTGCGGACGAAGAAGATGGTGCGACCGTCGCGCGCGGCGATCTGCGCTGTGACCTGGTCCTTGTCGGCCGGGTGCACGAGAAGCAGATGGTGATCCATCGTGTCGATCTGCGCGTGCACCGGGGCGATCGAATGCGTCGCGGGGTTGCGCAGGTACTTGCGGACGAGGGTGTCGACGTCACCGTCGAGCGTCGCACTGAAGAGGAGTCGCTGACCCTTCGGCTTCGTCATGTCGAGGATCTCGCGGACGATGGGCATGAATCCCATGTCAGCCATCTGGTCGGCCTCGTCGAGAACCGTGATCTCGACCTCGGACAGGTCGAGGTCACCGCGGTTCACCAGGTCAACGAGTCGGCCCGGTGTCGCCACGACGACCGTCACACCGCGCTCGAGGCTGCGGATCTGCTTGGCGTACGGCATCCCTCCGGCGATGAGCCGGACCTTGAGGCCGGCCGAATGCGCGAGGGGGCTGAGGGTGTCGCTGACCTGCATGGCCAGTTCGCGAGTCGGGACGAGCACGAGGCCCAGCGGGCGCTTCGTCTCTGCTACGCGGCCCGTCAGTCGCGTCAGGACGGCCAGTCCGAAGGCCAGCGTCTTGCCTGATCCGGTCTGACCACGGCCGAGGATGTCCCGCCCGGCAATGGCATCGGGCAGGGTCGCGACCTGGATGGGGAAGGGCTCGCCAATGCCGCCGCGGGCAAGCGCGGGGATGAGAGCGGGAGTAACGCCTAGTTCGGCGAAAGTGGGCACGGCATGCATGAGTAAACGACCATTCGTGACGACAAGCGCGTCTCGAATGTGCGACCCACGTACGGCCACGAGCAAGACTCGCGAGCGGCGCAGTAAGCGCCTAATGAGGTGCCACTGCGGCGCAGCGACTTTTCGAGTGTACGGGCCAGCATCGCCAATCCTGAAATCCGTGAGGATCAGCACGGGCCGTGACCTACTGTGGCCCGATGGCTGCGCGCATCTGGTTGATCCGCCACGGCGAGACCGACTGGAGTCGTAGCGGACGTCATACGGGCCGCACCGACGTGCCCCTCACTCCTGCAGGCGAGGCCGCCGCCGATGCCGTCCGCACCGAGATCGCGGACATCACACCAGGCCTTGTTCTATGCAGCCCGATGATGCGGGCGCGGGAGACGGCCAGGCGTGCCGGACTCGTGCCTGATGCCATCACCGACGACCTGTTCGAGTGGGACTACGGCGCGTGGGAGGGACGGACCACGGCCGAGATCAGAGCCGAGCTCGGAGATCCGTCATGGCTCGTGTGGGATCACCCCGTTCCGGCCGGAGCAACCCCGGGTGAGCAGCTTGAGCAGGTCGCCAGTCGCGTCGAGGCCGTCCTCGCCCGGTGCGCACCCGTCATCGCCGACGGTCGCGACTGCGTGCTCGTCGCCCACGGACACGTTCTTCGCATCCTGACGGCACGGTGGCTCGGACTGCGGCCCATCGACGGACGGCTGTTCGCGCTTGATCCGGCGCGCCTGTCCGCACTCGGCTTCGAGCATGAGCAGCACGTGATCACCTGCTGGAACGCCACGTCCGCAGCTCCTTTGGGAGGATGACCACATGCTCGACGATGCAACCAGGCGGCAGTTGCGCTTCTCCCTGTTCCTGCAGTCCTTCGCCTTGCTCATGCTGGGCGGAGCGGCCGTGGTGCGCGTGACATCGATCGGCTGGGACGGCGTCACGCTGCTATTCACCGCCGGGGTCGTGCTCGTGGTGGCCGTGATGGCGTTCACGGTCAGTCGGCTCCGCGCAGGCTGACTGCCTGCGGGATGTCGTCCGGTAGTTCTGTGGTTTGGCCGGATATTCTCCCTTCTGCTAGCCTTCTGGCCAGCTAATCTTCGGCATTTCGCCGCACGCCCCTACCTTCGGAGATGTCATGCGTCCGCTCGCCCGTGTCCTGATCGACGAGTCCCACCGGCAGGCATGGTCGACCCGGCCAGAGATCGCCGCCCTGATGAACCCGGTCAACCCGGCCGATGCCTCGTACGGCATCGCGGCTGCGGCCGCCACCCAGGCCGGTCTGGCCCTGCGCGTGCACACCGAGGGCCCGATCGACGATGCTGCCCTCGCCGACATCGATGCCCTCGTCCTGCCACATGCCGCCGACGATGCCTGGGAGCGCACGACCGGCTCGGGTTCACCGCGATTGACGTCCGACGAGCTCGATGCGATCGAGAGATTCGTCCTCGGCGGCGGCGGACTGGTGATCCTCGCCGAGACCGAGCAGGCGAAGTACGGGAACAACTTCGTCGATCTCGCCGCTCGCTTCGGCATCGCGATCGACAACACCACCGTGCAGGACCCCGCCCATGCGTACAAGGACGTGCCGACGTGGGTACTCGCCGATCTCGTGCGCGGACCGAAGCACGATCTCGTCGCACAGGTGGGTGAGGCCTGCTTCTACCGCGCGGGCAGCCTGCACGGTGTCTCGGCCAGCGATCTGATCGCGCTGGAGACCGTCGCCCGCACCAGCGATCAGGCCGACCCGGCCCGCGCCGGGCTCATCATGTCGTCATCCCTGACGGCCGGCCGCGTGGTCGTCGCATCCGACTCCGATCTGTTCGGCGACGACTCGATCACCGACCTCGATCACGTGCAGTTGTGGCTCAATCTCGTGACCTGGGCGGCTGGCAGCCGCGCGGCCAGTCGGCAGACGATCGCTGCTGCACCCACCTGGACAGCATCCGATCCGTCGTGGACGCAACTGGTCGAGGCGGTCGAGGCCATCCGGCCGCTGCAGGCGAAGGACGGATCGATCGACCTCGCCCAGCCGACCGCGACCGAAGCAGCCGCACATGTTGATCGCATGTGTGCGGCAATCACGGCGCTCACCCCGCGGTTCCCGCATCAGCAGGAGCATCTCGACGCGACTGTCGAGGACCTCCAGTCGTGGGCTGCAGGTGGTTTCGAGGTACCCGACTTCGTTAGGTCCCTGCAGCTGTTCCGCCCTGACCTGCGTCGCGAGAATGGCATCGAGCACTTCGCCGTGTTCCCGATGTATACCCAGAACGGCAATCCGAACCGCAATCTCGAGGCGGTCGTCACGCGCACCTTCTGGCCGGACTGGCTCGCGGCGCAGGAGTCCCGCGCCTATGACAACGCCGCCTTCGTGCCGATCGAGTTCGTCGGCTTCACGAAGGGCTACGACACCCACTCAGCCGTCTTCTTCCCCGAGACCGTCGCAACGAGTGAGACCGTCACCTTCCACTGGGGTGGCATCTTCTGCGACCGCGAGGCCGCCCGCTTCCGCGTCGTCGCCCGCTCGGCAACCGACACGCTCCGCCTCTCGCTCCCGCCGGACATCGACCTGCTGCTGAACGACCAGCAACTCGCGCAGGAGACATTCGTCCTGTGGGACCTCATCCACGATCGCACCCACAGTCGCGGTGACCTGCCCTTCGATCCGTTCATGATCAAGCAGCGGATGCCCTACTGGATGTACGCGCTCGAGGAGCTGCGCTGCGACCTCGCCACCTACCGCGAGACGCTGACCCTCGACGCACATGACGTCTATCTGGGCCGCTTCATCCGGCAGGCCATCGTGTTTGATCGCCTCTTCCGGTTCACGATCACCGGCGGCCGTGTCCGCAACTACGACGGCCTGGCCGGGCAGATCATCTTCGCGTGGCTGCATCGCGACGATGTGCTGCGCTGGACGGACAACACCCTCACGATCGACTGGGACAGGATCACCGACTCCATGGTGGCGCTGTGCGACGTCGTCGAATCCCTCTACCGTGGTGGGATCGACAGGTCGCGGCTGGCGCAGTGGCTGGCCGCGCACGAGTTCGTCAGCGGCCTCGTCGAGCCACATCCCGCATCCGTGTGGGCGAAGGGCGCTGATGCGCTCCCGCTCGACGGTGAGCCGAAGGAACTGGTCGACGTGGTGCTGCCAGACGAGTTCCCCCTCAATGTCTTCTACGACGCGCTGCAGCGCAAGCTCGCACCGACGATCGCCGCAACCGCAGGAATCACCGCGTGAACGCGGTGCCCGTCGCCATCATCGCGGGGGCCGGCGGTGCCGGTGCGGCAGCCGCCGCGAGCCTGGCCGGCGCCGGCTATCACGTCGTCGTCCTCAACCGACAGCTCGAAGCGGCTCAGGTGATCACCGATGCGCTCATCGCTGACGGGTACTCGTCCGAGGCCCACGGCGTTGACCTCCTCGACGCCGACGCCGTTGCGATGCTGCGCGACGATCTGGTCTCGCGGCTGGGCCGCGTCGACGTCCTCGTCCACCTGGTCGGCGGGTGGCGCGGGAGTCCGACGCTCGACCGCGCCTCGGTCGACAACTGGATCGCCCTGAGCCCGCCCATCGTCGGAACCCTTGCCGTCCTAACGGCGGTCTTCGTCGATGACATCCGGCGCAGCGACGTCGGTCGCGTCTTCATGGTCACCAGCACCGCTGCCGCCAAGCCCACTGGTGGCAACATCGCCTACGCATCGGCGAAGGCTGCCGCTGAGGCGTGGATGCTCGGCGTTGCGCACGTTCTGCGTGATACCGCCGCAAGCAGTGTCACCGTCGTCGTCAAAGCCCTCCTGACCGACGAGATGGCGGCAGCCGAGCCCGAGAAGGCCTGGCCCGGTTACACACATGTCCGCGATCTGGCTGCAGCGATCACCGCGGCCAGCACCTCAACGGCGGCCAACGGCTCACGGCTGGACCTCACTGCGGAATACTCCGGCGCATGACATCGACACCGTGGCGTGGTTTCGCCAGCGACAACTACGCCGGCATCCACCCCGAGATCCTCGAGGCGATCACCGCAGCGAACGCCGGCCACCAGGTCGCCTACGGAGACGACGACGTCACCGCGGCGCTCAGCGTGGCAATGAAGGGTCACTTCGGCGACAGCGCCGAGGTCTTTCCGGTGTTCAACGGAACCGGCGCCAATGTTGTCGCACTGCAGGCCATGACCCAGCGCTGGGAAGCCGTCGTCTGCGCGACCTCGGCCCACGTCAACGTCGACGAGGGAGGCGCGCCCGAGAAGGGTGCCGGCCTCAAGCTGTGGACCATCCCGACCGCCGACGGCAAGCTCACGCCCGAGCTCATCGACACTCAGGCGTGGGGCTTCGGCGAAGTGCACCGCGCCCAGCCCAGCGTCGTGACCATCACACAGTCAACTGAGCTGGGCACGCTGTACTCCGTCGACGAGGTACGCGCGATCACCGATCACGCACACGGCCTCGGAATGACCGTCCATCTCGACGGCGCCCGCATCTCCAATGCGGCGGCCGCACTCGGTGTCCCGTTCCGCGCCTTCACCACGGATGCCGGAGTCGACGTCGTGTCGTTCGGCGGCACCAAGAACGGCGCGATGATCGGCGAAGCGGTCGTGGTGCTGAATCCCGAGGCTGCCCCCGGTGTCGACTTCCTGCGCAAGTCCTCGATGCAGCTGGCGAGCAAGATGCGATTCGTCAGCGCACAGTTGCTCGCCCTCGTGTCGGGCGACCTGTGGCTGCGAAATGCCAGCCATGCGAATGCCATGGCGCAGGCACTCGAGCAGCGGGTGCGGGCGATCCCCGGCGTCACCGTCGTGCGCCCCACCCAGGCGAATGCGGTCTTCGCGATCCTGCCTGCTGCCGTCACCGAGCGGTTGCAGCAGCGCTTCCGCTTCTACACGTGGGATCAGGTCACCGGCGAGGTCCGCTGGATGTGCTCGTGGGACACCACCCCGCAGGACGTCGACGACTTCGCCACCGCGATCGCCGAGGAACTGTCCGCCAGCTGATCCCACCCACGGAGGGTGTGGGCAGGACTACTCCCCCTCGGCCCATCTGATCGAGTGATCCTCCGCACGGGCCTGCTCGGCGCGTACGGATTGCTCATCGGCGACGTTGCGGGCCGTCATCGCATCCAGATGCCGACCCGTGATCCGCACCGGGCCCGGCGTCGAATCAACATGGACGCTTGCGAGGTCGAGTGCGCGTTCCCAAGGTCCCTGCGTCACGCGCACCGACTGAGTTCTCGCATGCGGGATAACCGTCAGACGCCTCGTGACGCGTCCGCTGCGTGCGGCGAAGACGGAGTCGTCCCAAGCGACCGCCAACCGTCGCCACTGGATCGGCGCGCGTCTGCGGCTGCGTTCCGGTGCCTCATGCCACGCCATCCCGTCGATGTCGAGGCCGGGGAGCACGCGCTGCACCAGGTCTTCCGCGACGGCCCGCGTCGCAACAGGGATGAGCAGGGTCTCCTCCTTGTTGCCGTTGGCATCCTCGTGCCCCACGCCGGCGATGTTGACTCGCACGCGCACCCAGCCCCACCGCCGCCAGAGGAAGGGCTCGACGAACTCGATCGCCTGCACACGGCCCGGCGGAACCGTGCGTGTCTCCGTCTTCGCAAGTCCGAAGCGCATGCGTAGCCCGTCCGGAGACTGAGCCACGGTGAAGTTGAAGTACTTGATGAACTCGGTGATGACGATGAGGATCGGCAGGCCGCCGGTGATCAGTGCGATGCCCAGCCCGCCCCAGCCGCTGCTGAGCACGGTCACGAACACGATCAGGATCGTGACCAGCAGCAGTCCCGCCGTCACGCTCCGGAGCAGCAAGGACACCGCAAGGTCACGCGGCGTCACCGATGCAATCGGTGCCTCCGGCGCCTCCCCCGCGTCGTGCCGAAGGCCAGCCGCGCGCGCCAGAATCTCGCTGCGGAGAGCACGCGCCTCGTCCAGCGTCAGGAACTGCAGTTTCAGGCGGGAGTCCTGCGTGCCGGCCACTTCGACCGTCACCTCGGCCATCGAGAAGAAACGCGCCACGAGCGGCTGCGCAACGTCCACGCTCTGCAGCCGGCTCAGTTGCAGGCGGCGCTGCTGCCGCGTGAGTACTCCCGAGTCGACACGGAAGTCGCCGTCATCGTCGAACCAGTACCAGGTGTTGCGCCAGGCCAGGTACTTCCACGCGGTGACCAGCACGCCGAACAGCACAGCGAGACTAACCGCCACCAGCAGCCCGACAGGCCCGAGTTTCTCGACCATGCCGAACGAGAAGGCAATGACGATGATGAAACCAACCGGCAGCGCACTGACCCCGTGGACCAGCGGTGAGATCGGGTGCACGCGACGACGGCCGGCAGCATCAACCGTGCCGTGGCCCGGCAGGGTGACACCAAGCCCCAGGTCGTCGCCCACATTCGAGGGCGACGATCCGGGACCCGGCAGTGTCACAGCCCGGCCGATCGCTGCTCGCCCCGACGAGCCAGCCGGTCGCGCAGGCCGGCGGCGATGTCGGGCTCGAGTCCGGGGATGCTCGCATCGGTGGTCGCTGCCGCCGTGTGCAGCTGAACCGTGGTGATGCCCAGCCAGCGGTCGATCGGACCGGCCTTGACGTCGACGAGCTGCATGCGTCCGTACGGGACGATCACCAGGCGGCGGAACATGATGCCGCTGCTGACGAGCAGATCGTCGCCGCGCTCCGCGTACCCGAAGGACCGGACGCGTCGACCGATCAGCCACCAGAGCCACCCGAATGCGACGACAGCCACTCCGACCGCGACCCAGGCCACCCAGACCGGCACGTCCGGGATCCAGAAGAGCGCCGCCACGGCCGCGATGACGAGGACGTAGACGAGGGCGAGCGTCAAGCGTCGGGCTCGAGTCAGCGTCGGTGAGACCGCCGTCCAGCCATCGGCGTACGTGAAGGCATCTTTCGTTCGATCCGCCATATGTCCAGATTAGACCGATGCGCCCGCCAATACGTTTCTCCCGGAAACCGGGACAAGTGGGCAGGATCGGCCGGATCGAGGGCGTTCTTCGCTGTTTGTCCCGGATACCGGGAGAAACGTGAGGGGGCTACGGGATGAGGGGCGGGCGGTCCTCGAAGGAGGTGGACAGCACGATCGTCGACTGCGTCGACACCTGTGCTGCCGCCCGGATCCGGGCCAGCAGGACTTCGAGGTCGGCCGGCTCCCCGACCCGCACCTTGAGGACATAGGCGAATGAGCCGGCGACCGACCAGCACGACTCGATCTCCTCGATAGCCGCCAGCTTCTCCGGCACGTCGTCCGGCGCAGCCGGATCGATCGGGGTCAGGGAGACGAATGCCGTCAGCGGCAGGCCCACCGCGCGGTAGTCCACCTCAGCCCGGTAGCCGGTGATGAGGCCCCGCTGCTCGATGCGACGAACCCGCTGATGCAGCGCCGATGTGGACAGCCCCGTCTCACGGGCGATGTCCGCCAGCGACATCCTCCCGTCTGCACACAGCAGCCCGATGATCTTGCGGTCCGTCTCCTCCATAGGCCTACCTTCTCAGAGACCGACAAGCGGGCACTACCCTGTTGGCATCCGGGGAGCTCGCGAGATCGGCGGGCTGAGAGGGCGGTCGCTGCCGCCGACCCATGAACCTGAACTGGGTAATGCCAGCGGAGGGAATGGAGTCGAGCATGCGGGTACGCACCATCGGGATCATCACGTCTATCGGGGCCCTGGCCCTCGTCACCGGCTGCGCAGGCAGCGCGCCCACGGCAGATGGCCCATCAGCCACGGCGGCCACGTCGGCAGCGGGCGGTACCGTCCGCCTGCTCGCGCACGACTCCTTCGTCGTCAGTGATGCACTTCTCGCCGACTTCACCGAGCAGACCGGGCTGACCATCGAGGTGATCACCGGAGGGGACGCGGGAACGATGGTCGCGGGGGCCGTCCTGGCCGCCGGTGCGCCTACCGCCGATGTCCTCTTCGGCGTCGACAACACCCTGGTGTCGCGTGCCCTCGACGCGGGCGTGTTCGCGCCCTACACCGCGACCAACCTCGGAACCGTGACGCCGGCCTTGGCAGCCGACACCGCCGACGGGAGCGTCACGCCCATCGACTACGGCGACGTATGCATCAACATCGACGATGCTGAGATCGCAAAGCGAGGGATCACGGCACCCGCGACACTCGATGACCTGATCAAGCCCGAGTACCGCGACCTGCTCGTCGTCGAGGATCCCGGCACATCATCCCCGGGGCTGGCCTTCCTGCTGTCGACCATTGCGCGCTACGGCAACGGATGGCAGGACTACTGGACCGCTCTCTCCGACAACGGCGTAAAGGTCGCGGCATCGTGGACGGATGCCTACCTGGGCGACTTCAGCGGCGGTGGCGACGGCGACCGGCCCCTCGTGGTGTCCTACGCGACGAGCCCGCCGGCCGAGATCGTCTACGCAGCCGACCCGAAGCCCACGGCACCATCGACATCCGTCATGACCGACGGCTGCTACCGACAGGTTGAGTACGCGGGCGTCCTTGCGGGAGCGGCGAATCCCGAGGGCGCAAAGGCGGTCGTCGACTGGCTGCTGTCGGAGCCGGTGCAGGCCGACGTGCCGCTCTCCATGTTCGTCTTCCCTGCACGAACAGGAACACCCCTGCCCCAGGTATTCACCGACTTCGCAGCGACGGTCGATGCGCCCCTCCAACTGCCGGCCGCAGATGTCGCTGACGGGCTCTCCGGCTGGCTCGCCGACTGGGGCACGGTGATGGGCCGCTGAACACTCCCCGCTGGCTGCCACTGGCCTGGATCGCACCCGTCGCCTTCCTGGCGGTGTTCCTGGCCTACCCCCTCATCACCCTGATGCGGACGATCGCGGCGGACACAGATCCCGGGGAGGCACTCGCACGGCTCGGCTCGGCGACGATCTGGCAGGTGACGGCGCTGGCCGCCGTGCAGGCACTTTCCAGCACCGTGCTGGCAATCGCCGTTGGGCTGCCGATCGCCAACGTGGTGTCTCGCTACCGATTCCGCGGGCGGGCATTCGCGCAGGCCATGGTCACCGTGCCCTTCGTCCTGCCCACCGTGGTTGTCGCGCTCGCCTTCCGCAGCCTCGTCGGGAGTGGAGTGCCGCAAGGGTTCCTGCTCGTCGTCGTAGCCCACGCGTATGTGAATCTCGCAGTGGTCGCGCGGATCGTCGGCTCACAGTGGGCACAGCATGACTCCGACTACGAGAATGTCGCCCGCACTCTGGGTGCCTCGCGATGGCGTGCCTTCGTCGATGTCACCCTGCCGAGCCTGCGGCCGGCAATCGCATCAAGTGCAGCCGTCGTGTTCGTCTTCTCCTTCACCTCGCTCGGCATCGTCCTCCTGCTCGGCGATACCAGCACGCGGACGCTGGAGTCGCAGATCCTCCGACAGACGTCGATCCTGCTCGACTTCCCCGGCGCCGCTGCCACGGCGATCGTGCAGTTGCTGCTCGTCTCCGGAGTCCTCGTCGCCGGTGCCCTCGCCGGACGCCGCTCCCCGACTCGCCGAATGCGCCCCGTCGACCTGCGACCACTGCCGGCATCTCCCGTCGCACGCGCCGGAGTGCGAGCGACCGTCATCGCGTCCTACGTGATCGTGCTGGCCCCCGTTCTCGCCCTGGTTGCCAGCTCACTGCGCGTCGGCGGGCGCTGGCAGCTCGACTGGTGGCAGTCCATCGGCAGTATCGATGCCGGTACGACGCGGATCGGCTCTCCGCTCGGCGCACTTGGCACCTCGATCGGCTTCGCTGCGGTTACGGCACTCGTCGCCGGGGTGATCGGCGGGCTCGCCGCCATCGCGGTCGTCGCCCCCGGACGCACGCGCATAGTCGCGCTCGTGGCAATGGTGCCCCTCGGCGTCTCGTCGGCGACCCTCGGACTGGGCACCCTGCTCGCCTTCGGTCGACCACCTCTCGATCTGAGGTCCACCGGACTGCTGATTCCCATTACCCATGCGCTGGTCGCGGTGCCGCTCGTCGTGGCCGTCATCGCGCCTGCCCTACGCGGCACCGATGCACGCACGGTCGCCGTCGCGGCATCACTCGGCGCCAAGCCGTCGCGCGCATTCCTGACGACCTACGGACCCGTGCTGCGGGTCGTGATGCTGGCATCGGCCGGACTTGCCGGCGCTGTTTCGCTGGGCGAGTTCGGTGCCGCATCGTTTCTCACGCGTGCGGGCGCACCCACTGTTCCCGTGCAGATCGTCCGCCTGCTGAGCCGTCCGGGCGAGCAGTCGTACGGCGTCGCCGCTGCACTCGCCGTTGTGCTCGTCGCACTGACTCTTGCCATGGTGCTCCTCGTCGACCGACTCGGCATGGCCCGCACGCGGAGACCGGCATGACGGCGCCGCGACTCGAGACCCAGGGGTTGAGCCTCGGTTACGACGGAGCCGTATTCGCGACGGGCATCGACCTCGTCGTGCAGCCTGCCGAGATCGTCGCGATCCTCGGACCAAGCGGCAGCGGAAAGTCGACGCTGCTCGGCGCGATCGCTGGCGTCGTCCCCGCGATGGGCGGCCGCATCATCGTCGACGGGATCGATGTCACCGAGATGCCTATTCACCGCCGCGGCATCGGCTTGATCTTCCAGGACGCTCTCCTGTTCCCTCACTTGTCGGTGGCCGACAACGTCGCCTACGGTCTGCGTCGGCACGGCATGGCGAAGGAGGCGGCCCGCGAACGCGCCGCTGAACTGCTGGACTGGGTCGGGCTCGGCGGCTACGGGGGGCGACGGGTCGACGAACTCAGCGGCGGGCAGGCGCAGCGGGTCGCGCTCGCCCGCGCACTGGCACCGCGACCCTCCGTCCTGCTGCTCGACGAGCCGTTCAGTGCCCTCGACCAGGACCTGCGACAGCGACTGGCCGGCGAGGTGGCCACCATGCTGAGGCACGAGGGGCTGGCAGCGGTGCACGTGACGCATGATGCGGCGGAAGCGGCGACGATCGCCGATCGTGTCCTGTCAATGACCGATATCGCAACCGGCTTCGACCACCCGTCGGCAATCTGAGCCGATACGGTCCCAAGAGGCCGTGGGGGCGGTCCTTCCTACGTGGAGGCCCTAATGAAGTGGACAGCAGGGATTCGAGGCATCACCGTCACCGCCGTCGTCGTGGGTGCCGTCGTCATTGGGACAGCACCGTCCGCACTGGCGGGCCCAGGGGACTGGACGCAGGTGTCCCAGACCACCAATGCAGCCCAGTACCCCCGCATCAGCAACACCGCCCAGCCCACAGTCGCGCGCTTCGGCACCGCACTGCAGGTGCTGTGGACACAGGGCATGTCGTCCAGCAAGGAGAGCTACCTCACCGCGTTGCTCGATGCCCGTGGGCACGTCACGACTCCCGCCACTGTCGCGATTGCCGACTGGAACGGGCTGACGGATGACCCGACCCTCACGACGGTTGCCGGCCAGCGCTTTCTGTCGTTCAGTGGCCTGAACCCCGGCCGCACGGGCGCGCAGTACTACGCCACGTCGGGTGACGGCCTGTCCTGGGCCGTCTCCGACGGATCGACGTCGGCGACACAGTCCGCCTACGCCGGTTACGGCAGCGACCTCACCGACAACGCCGGCACGCCGGTGTGGGTCGGCAACCCGGGCAGCACATCCGGCGTCACCTGGCATGTGGGCACCTCGTCGAACCCAGCCCCCGCCGGTACCGACGGCAACTTCTCCCTCTCCGGCTGCTGCGCCTACAACGCCGCGGTAGCGCGCGACCAGGCCTCTGGTGCCGTCTACACGGCGTTCTCCAGCAACGCGAGCTCTCCCGTCGAGAAGGGGATCCAGATCGGCCAGATCCTGCCGACCCAGGGGGCCTTCAGCCAGGCACCCGGCTCGGTCACGACGAACGATTACGGCACCAACTCGTCCGCCCCGGACCAGCGGGTGGCCATGGCGGCACGCGCGGGAGGCGGTGTCTTCGTCGCCTACAAGATGGGCTATCCGTCGGCCACGACCATCCGAATCCTGCGAGTCGACAATGGCGCCACCCTTGACTTCCCCGTCTCCGGCAACGTGCGCGATGTCAGCATGGGTGCCGATCCGGCCGGTCGCATCTGGGTGTCGTGGACCCAGGACAGCAAGATGCGCGCAGTGCACACCAACAAGGCCGGATCCGCTCTCGGCTCGATCGGTTCGTGGAGCGCACCACGCGGCACCGACTCAATGTGGAAGACCGCGATCAACGGCAGTGAGAGCGGAGCGGACGTCGTCGTCACCGCCACCACCTCATCCGCTATCAACGTCTGGCACACACAGATCGAGCGCACCCTCACGGTCAAAGCCGGTGCCGCACGGCGCGGGGCCGGTGTGAAGTTCGTCGTCACCGATGCCGGCGACCCCGTCTCGGGCGCGACGGTGAAGTTCGGCAGCCGCACCGGCCGCACCAACGGTGCCGGCAAGGTGACGATCACCGCGCCCGGCTCGGGCAACGTCAAGGTGACGGCCAAGAAGGGCGGCTACAACCCCGGTGTCGCCGTCGTGAAGGTCCGCTGACAGCGAGAGCACGCCTTACCCACGCTTAACCGTGCACGGGTGACGATTTCACCTGCTGACTCCTAGTGTCTCGAGTGCCGGATCGACCACCCGATCCGGCACTCGAGGAGGAATCATGAAGCGCTCGACCACACGTTCCAGTCTCCGCATCGCTCTTGTCACCGGTGTCGTCGCAGCAGCCCTCACCATGGGTGTCGCCCCCGCCATGGCATCCGGTTCCGATGACACCCCCGGCACCGTCTCCGCCAGTGAGACCCACGACCTGAACGACGACAACGGCGTCGACGGCCCCGACCACGACCTCAACGACGACAACGGCGTCGACGGCCCCGACCACGACCTCCTGGACGACCACGGCACCGACGTTGTCGCCCCCGTCGTCCCGGTGGCACCCGTCGCCGCTGCGAGCGTGCCCGTCGTGGCCAGCATCCCGAGCGATGACGACATCGACGGTGACGGCCTCTCGGACGACAGCAGCAACGAGCTCGACATCGACGGCGACGGCCTCCTGAACGTGAGCGACCGGAATATCGACGGTGACAGCAAGGCCAACAAGGTCGACAAGGACATGGACGGCGACGGCATCCGCAACACGTCCGATGACACTCCCCGAGGCACCCTCTAAGCCCCCACCCCCCATGCCTGAGGGCCGTGACTCCACCCACCCGTGAGTCACGGCCCTCAGTGCTGTTTCGCCACACTTGCTAGGGTTCCGCGGTGACCACGACAGCCGCCAGCCCCGCCGATTCCCGTCGTCGCGTCCTCACCGGACGCTGGCGCCTCATGGCGGCAAGCGCCCTGATGCTGTTCGTCCAGCTTGCCCTCATCCG
>CAJAKT010000119.1 GCA_903940375.1 uncultured bacterium
CATAGGGCAGACTGCATGCCGACACCCTGTCGGCAACATTCGCGAACCCGAGGAGCCCCATGTCCACGCCCGCGCAGTTCCAGGCCGGAGCCGCCCTTACCGGGAAGAAGCGCTGGGCTGCACTGCTGTTCCTCGCCCTCGGTGTCGCGATGATCATCCTCGACGCCACCGTGGTCAACGTCGCCATCCCGACGATGGTCAAGGACCTCGACCTCACGACCACCGATGCCGAGTGGGTCAGTGCCGCCTACTCGCTGACCTTCGCCTCCCTGCTGATCCTCTGGGGCCGCGTCGCCGACCGCGCCGGCCGCCGCCTGCTGTTCGTGATCGGCGTCATCGTCTTCGTCGGCGCCAGCATCATGGTCGCCGCATCCGACACTGCCAACCAGCTGATCGCTGCCCGCGCCTTCCAGGGCGTCGGCGGAGCGATGATCCTGCCGAGCTCGCTGTCCGTCATCAACGCCGTCTTCGTCGGCAAGTCACGCGCCGTCGCATTCGCCGTCTGGGGCGGCACGATCGGCGGCATGGCGGCCCTCGGGCCGCTGGTCGGCGGCTGGCTCACCACTTACGCGTCATGGCACTGGGCCTTCCTCATCAACGTGCCGATCGGCATCATCGTCCTCATCGGCGTGGCCATGACCGTGCCGGAGACCAAGGAGCTCGGTGGCCCCAAGGGCATCGACATCCTCGGCACGATCCTCGTGACGTTCGGCATGCTCGGCATCGTCTTCTCCGTCATCGAAGGCCAGCGCTACGGCTGGATCGAGCCGCTCGCGCCGTTCTCCGCCGCCGGTTGGGAGTGGCCGCTCACGTCCATCTCCATCGTCTCGGTTGCCGCCGTCCTGGGCCTGGCGTCCATCGGACTGTTCGTGCTCCTGGAGCTGCGCCGCGCGAAGGCGGGCAAGGTCGTCGTCGTCGACCTGCGCCTGTTCCGCATCCGAACATTCGGTGCCGGCAACATCGTCGCCCTGGTCGTCAGCCTCGGCGAGTTCGGCCTGCTGTTCGCCCTCCCACTGTTCCTGCAGGCAACCCGCGGCTACGACGCCCTGCAGACCGGCGTGATCCTGCTGGCCCTCGCGGTCGGCTCCTTCTTCGCGTCCGGACTCGGTGCTCCCCTGTCCCAGCGAATGGGGCCCGTCCGAGTCCTGCAGCTCGGCATGCTGCTTGAGGGCATCGGCATCGTGGGACTCGGCTTCGTGCTGTCGACCACGATCACCGGCTGGCAGATGGCACCCTGGCTGTTCCTCTACGGCATGGGTGTGGGCTTCGCGACCGCCCAGCTGACCGGCGTCATCCTCAGCGAGGTTCCCGTCGCCGAGTCAGGCCAGGCAAGCGCGGTGCAGTCCACCTCGCGGCAGCTCGGCGCTGCGATCGGCACCGCGATCATCGGCGCAACGCTCGTCCTCGGCCTCGGCTCCGTCGCCTCGCAGCTCGAGGACCGCGGGGTTCCGGCGGATCAGGCCGCTCAGGTCTCCAGTGCCGTCTCGTCCTCCGCTGGCCAGGCGATCCCTGGCCTCGCGGCCATGCCCGGTGGCGATGTCCTCGTCGAAGGGGCCTCCGCGGGGTTCGCCGAGGCGATCAAGCTCGTCGCGTGGGTCGCCGGCGGCTTCGTGTTCTTCGGGCTGCTGACCAGCCTTGCCCTGCCCAAGAATGCGGCGCGCATCGAGTCGGAGGGATACTCCCCTCCTAAGGTCAAGGAAGAGTCGGACGCCAAGGAGTAGCCATGACGACGAGCCCGATGCGCTGCATCGTGGTCATCGGCAACACGGATGTCGGTCGGCGTGCCTGCGCTCTGCTGACCGAGCGCGGAGTGCGTACCCGGCATCTCGACGATCCGTCCGATGCTGAGCTTCGGGAGGTCCTCGCCGAGCAGGTCGATGGCGTTGCCGTCCTGTTGCACGACGACATGCGCGCCCTGCGCTACTGCCTCGTCGTCGAGCACGTGCGACCGGGCATCCGACTCTTCGTCGCCATGTTCGACGGAACGGCTCGCGCTCAACTCGAGCGCTCGATGCCCAACTGCGTGGTGCTCTCCCCCGCCGCAATCGCCGTGCCCAGCATGGTCGCGGCCGCCATCGCACCGGAGCACGTCGCCGTGCGGCGCCGCACCACCTCGCAGGACCCGAAGTGGGTGACGATCGACGGAGCACCGGGCGCCGACCCCGTCAGCATCCACGCGTTCCAGACTCCGGGACGCATGCGCCTACGAGGACTGGTCGGGATGCTCCGCGGACAACTGCACCCGTATGACGCCGGCTCGTCCGTCCTGCTCGGAGGTGCCTTCGGCCTGCTCCTCATCATCCTCATCGACACCCTCGTCGGACTGCAGCACGAGTCCCTCATCCGATCGCTGTACGACGCGACGAGAACGACGGCGACGATCGCAGCGCCGGAACTGCCGGACGAGACGGCCGTGCTGGTGTGGGCAACCATTGCCGCGCTGCTTGTCATGGGCTTCACGGCCGCCTTCGCCGCCGGCATCGTCCATCACCTCATCTCGGG
>CAJAKT010000120.1 GCA_903940375.1 uncultured bacterium
ACGGCTCCGGTCACGACGATCGCGGACTGGCCGACGAGGTTGGCGATGTAGATCCCTCGGGCTGTGCGCGAGGAGCGTCCGGTCGTCACGCGTTCAGCCTATGACCAGCGGAACGTGCGTGACGACACGAGCGCCCCGCCGGCCAGCCACGCGAGGAGGACGGCCGTAGCGAGTGCCGATGGCGCGTGTCCGTCAACGAGTGCATCGGTCAGCCCGGTGACAAGAGCCCCGGATGGGAGCGCTGGTGCGATGACGGACATGGGCCCGGGGAGCGAAGCCGCGGGAATCACCACACCGCCGAACATGATGAGGAGGAGGAACAGTCCATTGGCCACGGCGAGCACCGCCTCGGCCCGAAGAAGCCCCGCGAGCGCCATACCCCAGGCGGCGAACGCGGCAGTTCCGAGGATCAGGACGGGGACGGCCCATAGGGCCGAGGCGGAGGGCCGCCAGCCGACAAGCACCGCGACGAGGCAGACCGCTGCGGTCGAGACGGCAGTCACCGCAGCCGTGGCGAGGAACTTGCCGATCAGCAGCTCCGACCGCGTCAGTGGTGTGGTGCCCAGGAACCGCAGGGCACCGGACCGGCGCTCGAATCCCGTGGCAATAGCCAGGGAGGTGAACGCTGAGCTGATCACCGAGACCGCGAGGACTGTTGCGATGGCGCGGGGGATGCGGTCTGGGCCGGCCTGCTGCACCAGAACATCCGTCATGGTGAGCCCCAGCAGGATGCCGATGGGGATGACGAGGGTGAGCAGCAGCTGCTCACCGTTTCGCATCAGGAGCGACGTCTCCCACCGTCCATGCGCGAGTGCGCGCTGACGCGCTGACGCGGGTCGCATGGTCGTCACAGGTCACCGACCAGGGCAATGACGACATCTTCGAGGGAACGGCGGCCGACACTGAGGTCCGCGGTGCGGACACCGTTCTGCGCGCACCAGGCCGCGATGGCGGACAGGACCATCGGGTCGGCGGCACCGGTGACGCGATAGTGACCCCGGGGATCCTCGATGACATCGCCGTGGTCGGGAAGCACGGCCCGGAGCCCTGTCAGATCGGCATGCAGGGGCCCTCGGAAGGACACGCTCTCCTCCTCGCCAACGAGTTCGGCGATCGTCCCGCTGCGCACGGCCCGTCCCTCGGCGATCACGACCACCTGATCGGCCAGCCGTTCCACATCGTCCATCAGATGGGTGGTGAGGACGACCGACGTACCCTGCGCGACCAGGCCGCGGATGAGGTCATGGAATGTCCGCCTCGCCACGGCGTCCAGACCGGACGTGGGCTCATCGAGGAAGACCAGCTCGGGCCGGCCGACCAGCGCCACAGCGCACTTGACCCGCTGCTGCTCGCCACCCGACAGCCGTCGGATCGGGGTGCGGCCGGCGGGATCGATGCCCAGGGCGCCGAGCAGGGTGGCGGGATCATCGGGCCGCGGGTAGAGCGAGGCGATGTACTCCACGAGTGCGAGCGGCCGGGCGCTCGAGTACAGACCCCCGTCCTGCAGCATGACGCCCACTCGGCTGCGGAGGGCAGCGGCATCGGCCGTGCCGGCCGGTATCCCCAGGATCTGGACGCTGCCGGACGTGGCCGCCCGAAGTCCGACGCAGACCTCCACGGTGGAGGACTTGCCGGCCCCATTGGGGCCGATGAGGGCCGTGACGCGCCCCGCAGGGGCGGCAAAGGACAGCCCGGCCACCGCATCCCGGGATCCGTAGCGCACCACGAGGTCGCTCACGAGGACGGCGGGCGGGGGCACGATCGCGACTATAGGGGTCCGATTCCGGGACCGGATTGGCGGATCGGGAGATTTACGCAACAATGTGGTTGTGAAATTCCCAGGGGAGGCCGCGGAGCGTGTTGCGCGCACCCTCGTCCAGGTTGGCCCCTCTACGGCCACCGACCTGGCCGAGGCGCTGGAGATGACACCCGCGGGTATCCGGCGGCAGCTCACCGCACTCATCGACGAGGGTCTGGTCGTGTCCCAGGACCGTGCTCCCTATGGCCCGACACCGAAGCGCGGACGCGGTCGTCCGAGCAGTGTGTTCATGCTGACGGCTGCCGGGCGGGCCGCCTGCGATCAGGCGTACGACGATCTCGCACTGGCCGCTCTGCGCTTCATGTCGGCTGAATACGGCGCCGGCGCCGTCGAGGCCTTTGCGACGGATCGGGCGCGCCACCTGGCTGATGCGATGGGCGGCGTGGGCGGTTCCGTCACCCCCGCGGACGTTGCTGCGGCACTGAGCCGGGCCGGCTACGCGGCCGATGTGGAGCCACTCGGCGATGTCGCCGTCCAGTTGTGCCAGCACCATTGCCCGGTCGTTGATGCGGCGCGTGAGTTTCCGGTGCTCTGCGAGGCCGAGACGATCGAGCTCAGCCGCGTTCTTGGCCGCCACGTGACCCGTCTCGCCACGCTTGCCCATGGCGATGAGGTCTGCACCGCCGTCATCGCTACAGCAGCCACACCCGCACCCCCTTCGAGGACTCTCGGAAAGGTCTCCGCATGACGACTGCAGCGCAGGACACCGCAGCAACAATCGATGAGCTCGGGCGATACGAGTACGGCTGGCACGATGCCGACGCGGCCGGCACGAATGCTCGACGCGGTATCAACGAGGACGTCGTTCGCGACATCTCCGCCAAGAAGAACGAGCCCGAGTGGATGCTCGACCTGCGGCTGAAGGGCCTGCGGCTCTTCGGCAAGAAGCCGATGCCGACATGGGGCTCAAACCTCAATGGGATCGACTTCGACAACATCAAGTACTTCGTCCGGTCGACGGAGAAGCAGGCACAGAGCTGGGAAGACCTGCCCGACGACATCAAGGCGACCTACGACCGGCTCGGCATCCCGGAGGCGGAGAAGCAGCGGCTGGTCGCGGGCGTTGCGGCCCAGTACGAGTCGGAGGTCGTCTACCACAAGATCCGCGAGGATCTCGAGGAGCAAGGTGTCATCTTCAAGGACACTGACACGGGTCTGCGCGAGCATGAGGATGTCTTCCGCGAGTACTTCGGTTCCGTGATCCCCGTGGGCGACAACAAGTTCGCGGCCCTGAACACGGCCGTCTGGTCCGGCGGGTCGTTCATCTACGTGCCGAAGGGCGTGCACGTCGAGATCCCCCTGCAGGCCTACTTCCGCATCAACACCGAGAACATGGGCCAGTTCGAGCGCACCTTGATCATCGTCGACGAGGATGCCTACGTTCACTACGTCGAGGGCTGCACCGCGCCGATCTACTCGAGTGATTCCCTGCACTCCGCCGTCGTGGAGATCATCGTCCGCAAGGGTGCCCGGTGCCGGTACACGACCATCCAGAACTGGTCGAACAACGTCTACAACCTCGTCACCAAGCGGGCAATCGCGCAAGCGGGCGCGACCATGGAATGGGTCGACGGAAACCTCGGCTCCAAGGTGACGATGAAGTACCCGGCAGTGTGGCTCACGGGGGAGTACGCCAAGGGCGAGACTCTGTCGATCGCCTTTGCCGGCGAGGGCCAGCACCAGGATGCCGGCGCGAAGATGGTCCACGCGGCACCCAACACGTCGTCCAACATCATCTCGAAGTCGGTGGCACGCGGCGGTGGACGCACGTCCTATCGAGGTCTCGTCCAGATCCTCGAGGGGGCGCACAACTCCAAGAGCACGGTGAAGTGCGACGCGCTCCTTGTCGACGACATCTCACGCTCTGACACGTACCCCTACGTCGATGTGCGCGAGGACGACGTGTCCATGGGCCATGAGGCCACGGTGTCCAAGATCAGCGAGGAGCAGTTGTTCTACCTGATGTCTCGCGGTCTGACGGAGGACGAGGCGATGGCGATGATCGTCCGTGGCTTCATCGAGCCGATCGCGCGCGAACTGCCCATGGAGTACGCCATCGAGCTGAACCGGCTGATCGAAATGCAGATGGAAGGGGCGGTCGGGTGACCGTGCTGGATGCACCTCCGCTTGACCATTCACCTCAGGTCGTCTCGGCGGACGTCGATGACTTCGCCGTGCCGACCGGACGCGAGGAGGAATGGCGCTTCGCGCCGACCGAAGAGCTCCGGCGGTTCATGGATCACGATCCCGACGCCGGCACGATCACGTGCGCGACCGGCGGGCACGTCACCGTCGTGCCCATCGTCGACGCCCCGGCAACAGACTGGCTGCCCACCGACCGGCCATCCGCCGTATCCCGTGCGGGTACATCGTCGGCGGTGCTGGTCCGTATCGGCGACGACGAGATTGTCGAGGAGCCGATCGTCGTCGAACTGCGCGGATCCGCGGCGCTGAACTACGGCTATGTCGACGTGACCATCGGTCGTCACGCGCGAGCGACCGTGGTGCTCGTGCACGATGCCGGCGTCGACGTGAGCGGATCCATCGTCACGCATGTGGGCGATGGCGCGAACCTCACGATGCTGTCGATCATCGACGGACCGCCTCAGGCGGTGCATCTGTGGCAGTGGCATGCGCGCATCAGTCGCGACGCATCCTTCGTTGGGTCCGTGGTGACCATCGGCGGTCGCATCGTCCGGATCCTGCCGTCGGTCTCCTACGCCGGGCCCGGGGGATCAGCGGAACTGCTGGGCGCTTTCCTGGCCGATGCCGGGCAGTACCTCGAGCACCGGATCTTCATCGATCACGATCAGCCGCACTGCTCAAGCAATGTCATCTACAAGGGTGCGCTCTCCGGCGCTGATTCGCACACGGTGTGGATCGGTGACGTGCTCGTCCGGCGGGCCGCCGTCGGCATCGACACGTATGAGATGAACCGCAATCTGCTCCTCGACGATGGCCCGCGCGCCGACTCCGTGCCGAACCTCGAGCTCGAGACGGGCGACATCGTCAGCGCCGGGCATGCCAGCGCCACCGGGAAGTTCGACGATGAGCAACTGTTCTACCTGCAGGCGCGAGGCATTCCCGAGCGCATTGCCCGCCAGCTGGTCGTACGTGGCTTCTTCGCCGACATCCTGGCGCGGATCCCATCGGCCGAGTGGCGCGCGCTCGTCCTCGGCCGCATCGGCCAGCGACTCGGCATGGACCTCGACGCACATGAGGACGACGTGGATGCTGAGGTGGCGTCATGAGCGAGTTCCTGGAGGCATGTCTGCTCGCCGACGTCGCTCCTCGGTCCGCCAAGCGGGTCCTGATCGCCGGGCGTCCGATTGCGGTGGTGAACACGGACGAAGGACTGTTCGCCATCGACGATCGCTGTTCACATGCGGACGTGTCCCTTGCTGAGGGTGAGGTTGACGGCTGCGCCATCGAGTGCTGGCTCCACGGATCCGCATTCGATCTGCGCACCGGGGCACCCCTGAGCCCCCCCGCGATGATGTCCGTCCCCATCTACGCCGTACGCGTCGTCGGCGACGGCGATGCCGCCGTCGTCCAGATCGATCCCACGCCCATCTCCACACCGAACCGAGGAACACAATGAGCACCCTGGTAATCGACGATCTGCATGCATCCGTGTCCACCGATGCAGGGCCCCGCGAGATCCTTCGCGGCGTGACCCTCACGGTCGAGTCCGGCAGCACGCATGCGGTCATGGGCCCGAACGGTTCCGGCAAGTCGACCCTTGCGTATGTGATCGCCGGGCACCCCAAGTACGTGGTGACGCGGGGATCCATCACTCTCGACGGTGAAGACGTTCTTGCCATGGCCGTTGATGAGCGGGCGCGCGCTGGACTCTTCCTTGCGATGCAGTACCCGGTGGAGGTGCCGGGTGTCTCGGTGTCGAACTTCCTTCGCACGTCGGCGACCGCCGTACGCGGCGAAGCGCCGAAGCTGAGGCTGTGGATCAAGGAGCTGAAGGAGGCGATGTCGGCACTCCAGATGGACCCGACGTTCGCTGAGCGCAATGTCAACGAGGGCTTCAGCGGCGGGGAGAAGAAGCGCCACGAGATTCTCCAGCTCTCGTTGCTGAAGCCGAAGATCGCGATCCTTGATGAGACCGACTCGGGGCTCGATGTTGACGCACTGCGCGTTGTCTCCGAGGGGTTCAATGCCTTCCGCGAGGAGACCGGCGCCGGCACCCTGCTGATCACGCATTACACCCGGATTCTGCGCTACATCTCGCCGGACTTCGTCCATGTCTTCTTCGACGGCCGGATCGTGGAGAGCGGAGGCCCCGAGCTGGCCGCCGTCCTCGAGGCCGAGGGCTACGAGCGGTTCATCACGGCCGCGGCCTCGTAGGGATTCGCATGGTGCAGCCGATCGATGTCGACAGGGTCAGGAAGGACTTCCCGATCCTGGAGCGCACTGTGCGCGACGGTCGACCTCTGATCTATCTCGACAGCGGGGCGACGAGCCAGAAGCCGCTCGCGGTCCTGGATGCGGAGCGAGCGTTCTACGAGACCTCGAATGCCGGCGTGCACCGCGGTGCGCACCAGCTGGCGGAGGAGGCCACCGAGGCTTACGAGACGTCACGAGCCGCCATCGCCGGGTTCGTCGGCGCACAGGCCTCTGACCTTGTGTTCACCAAGAACGCCACGGAGAGCCTCAACCTCGCGGCGTATGCCTTCTCGAACGCGACGGCCAAGGCGGCGCACGCCCCCGACTCCGTTGACTCTCGTTTCGTGCTGTCGGCCGGCGACTCGATCGTCGTCACGCAGATGGAACACCACGCGAACCTCGTGCCGTGGCAGGAGGTCTGCGCGAAGACAGGCGCGACCCTGCGCTGGATCGGGCTGACGGATGACGGCCGGCTCGACCTGAGCGAGATCGACTCTGTGATCGACGAGACGACCCGGGTGGTCTCCGTCGTCCAGCAGTCGAACATCCTGGGCACCATCAATCCCGTCGACGTGCTCATGGCCCGCGCGCACGCTGTCGGGGCCCTCGGGGTCGTCGATGCCTGCCAGTCGATTCCGCACATGCCCGTTGACGTCGAGGCACTGGGTGCCGATCTGGTGGCCTGGAGCGGCCACAAGATGCTCGGCCCCACCGGAATCGGCCTGCTCTGGGGACGTGCGGAGGTGCTCGACGCGATGCCGCCCTTCATCAGCGGTGGCTCGATGATCGAGACCGTGTTCATGGAGCACAGCACCTACGCCGAGCCACCGAAGCGATTCGAGGCCGGGACACCGATGGTTGCGCAGGCCGTCGGACTGGCCGCAGCTGTCGCCTACCTCGACGAGATCGGGATGGACTCGGTCGCCGCGCATGAGGACGAGCTGACGGGGTACACCCTCGAGCGGCTCGAGTCATTGCGGGGCGTGCGCATCATCGGGCCGCGCGACAACGTCGACCGGGGGAGCGCCGTGTCGTTCGTCGTCGATGGGCTGCATCCCCATGATGTCGGCCAGTTCCTCGACGACAAGGGAGTCGCTGTCCGAGTCGGGCATCACTGCGCCTGGCCGACGTGCCGCAGGTTCGGGGTGCCGGCGACGACGCGCATCTCGCCCTACATCTACAACGACCGGTCCGACATCGACATCGCTGTGGAAGGCATCATGGCTGCGCAGAAGTTCTTCGGGGTCTGACGTGAACCTCGAATCCCTCTATCAGGACATCATTCTCGACCATTACAAGAACCCGCGCGGTCGTGCGCTGCTGTCAGAGCCGGCGGGGGAGTCGCACCAGGTCAATCCGACCTGTGGTGACGAAGTGACCGTCCAGGTGGCGCTCGATGCGGCCGGGAACGTCGTGGTCGGATACGAAGGTCAGGGCTGCTCGATCTCGCAGGCGAGCGCGAGCGTCATGTCGGAGCTCGTGGCCGGCCTTGCGCCTGCACAGGGAGATGAGATCCGGCGTGCGTTCGTCGAGCTGATGCACACCAAGGGGGCCGCGGAGCCTGACGAGGATGTGCTCGGCGACGGGGTGGCCTTTGTCGGTGTGGCGAAGTACCCCGCCCGTATCAAGTGCGCCCTCCTACCGTGGATGGCATTGCAGGACGCCGAGGCCAAGGCAGGTATCGGGAGCGATCAGGAAGGGACCAGCGCGCCATGACGGTTGCCACGGATGAGGACATCATCGAGGCCATGAAGGACGTCGTCGATCCGGAACTCGGGATCAACGTCGTCGATCTGGGGCTGGTTTACGGGGTCAGTGTCGATGACGCGAATATCGCCACGGTCGACATGACGTTGACCAGTGCCGCGTGTCCCCTGACGGATGTCATCGAGGACCAGACGCGCGCTGCCCTCCTTGAGGTTGTCGATGACTTCCGCATCAACTGGGTGTGGATGCCCCCGTGGGGCCCCGACAAGATCACCGATGACGGGCGCGAGATGCTCCGGGCACTCGGCTTCAACGTCTGAGTCCAGCACGGGGTGGGTTGGGTGCGCGCCTGATCCACCTAGACTGAGGCAACCATGATCTCCACAACCGGCCTCGAGGTTCGGGCCGGCTCCTCGCTCCTGATCGAGAACGCCTCACTGCGGATCGCCAAGGGCGACCGCATCGGGCTGGTCGGGCGCAATGGCGCTGGCAAGACCACCCTCACCCGCATCCTCGCGCAGGAGACCATGCCCGCCGGGGGCGCTGTCCATGTGACGGGGACTGTCGGATACCTGCCGCAGGACCCGCGATCGGGCAACCCCGACGAGATCGCGCGCGACCGGATCCTCTCCGCGCGCGGGCTGCACGATGTGGTGCGCCGCATGCAGGAGTCCAGCATGGGGATGGGCACTGACGACGAGGCTGAGCGGGAGCGGCTCATCGCTCGCTACGGGCGTGCCGAGGCGGAGTTCGAGGCGCTGGGTGGCTACGCGGTGGAGTCCCAGGCCGCCGCGATCGCCGCGAGCGTCGGTCTGCAGGAACGCATCCTGGACCAGCCGCTCGGCACCCTGTCCGGTGGCCAGCGGCGTCGCGTCGAACTGGCACGGATCCTCTTCAGCGGCGCCGACGTGCTGCTGCTCGACGAGCCGACCAACCACCTCGATGCCGACTCGGTCAGGTGGCTGCGGAAGTTCCTGTCGTCGTATGAGGGCGGCTTCATCGTCATCAGCCACGACAACGAGCTTCTGCAGGACACGGTGAACAAGGTGTGGCACCTCGATGCCAACCGACGCGAGATCGACCTCTACGCCATGGGCTGGAAGGCGTACCTGACGGCTCGTGAGGCGGATGAGCGTCGTCGCCGTCGTGAGCGTCGCAACGCTGAGCAGCAGGCAGACGCCTTGCGTTCGCAGGCCGAGAAGATGCGCGCCAAGGCGACGAAGGCAAAGGCTGCCCAGTCGATGCTCAAGCGAGCCGACAAGATCATGGCGTCAAGTGACGAGGTGCGTCGCAGTGACAAGGTTGCGGCGCTGCGATTCCCGGAGCCCAAGCCGTGTGGACGGGTCCCTCTGATGGCCTCCGGCCTGTCCAGGTCGTACGGATCGTTGGAGGTGTTCACCGATGTCGACCTGGCCATCGACCGCGGTAGCCGAGTTGTCATCCTCGGGCTCAATGGCGCCGGCAAGACCACGCTTCTGCGCATCCTTGCTGGCGTCGATGCGCCAGACACCGGCGAGATCACGCCCGGTCACGGTGCCGTGATCGGCTACTACGCGCAGGAGCACGAGACCCTCGATCCCACGGCGACCGTGCTCGAGACCATGCGACATGCCGCACCACACCTCGACGACACACGCCAGCGCACGGTCCTGGGGTCGTTCCTGTTCGAAGGGGATGCGGCGAGCAAGCCAACCGGGGTCCTCTCCGGCGGTGAGAAGACGCGTCTGGCCCTCGCCTGCCTTGTGGTGTCCGGTGCCAATGTGCTCCTCCTCGATGAGCCGACCAACAACCTCGACCCGGCGAGCCGGGAGGAGGTCCTGGGTGCGCTGTCGCGCTACGAAGGGGCCGTCATCCTGGTGTCGCATGATCCCGGTGCGGTCATGGCACTTGCGCCTGAGCGCGTCCTCATCCTGCCCGACGGTGACGAGGACCTCTGGAATGACGACTACGCGGATCTGGTTGAACTGGCTTGACGAAGGAGTGACCGTGACCGAGTACGGCGAACACGACCGGGTCCGTATCGAGCGGATGGGCGACGTAGTCCAAGTCACCCTGTGCAACCCCGAGGCGCGCAATGCCCAGACCCCGGCGACCTGGCGCCGGCTGGCGTCGATCCCCGACCTGCTGACGCCGGATGTCCGGGCGGTGATCCTCACCGCAGAGGGGCAGAGCTTCTCGGCAGGACTCGACCGACGCATGCTCACGCCCGAAGGCGTTCCTGGCGAGCAGTCGCTGCTCGCCCTGGCCGGCTATCCGCCGGAACAGGTGGATGCCTTCATCCAATCGGCCCAGGCCGCCTTCACGTGGTGGCGGACCGTGCCCCAGATAACGGTTGCCCATGTGCAGGGGCACGCCATTGGAGCAGGCTTTCAGCTGGCCCTTGCCTGTGATCTCATGGTTGTCGCCCCGGACGCGAGGCTTGCGATGCGCGAGACATCCCTCGGGCTGGTACCCGATCTGGGCGGCACAGCGCCCCTGGTCTCGGTCGTGGGCTACGCGCGTGCCCTGGAGATCTGCGCGACCGGACGGTACGTCGAGGCCGCGGAGGCCGTGTCGAGCGGGATCGCCATTGCGGAAGTGCCGATGGACCAATGGGATGAGTACGTCGCCCGGCTGCTCGAGCCGATCATTGCGGCCATGCCCGGTGCGGTGACGGAGCTCAAGCACCTCCTGCAGGGCGCGGCAACGGCCACGGACCAGCCCGCACGTGAGAGGGCTGCTCAGATCCGGCGGCTAACGGAACTGGCGACACTGCTGGCAGGCGGCGCCTGATGTCGCATGACAGCGGCTGGATGGCCTATCGATCCCTGACCCGGGATCCCTCCGTGTCGGACCGCAAGGTCAATCGGGCACTTGTCCGCCGCATCTTCGGCTACGCGGGCAAGTACCGGACGCTGATCATCTTCTTCCTGATCACGCTGGTCTTCGTCTCGCTGCTCAGCGTCGCTCAGCCCCTGATGATCCCGCGCCTCGTCGACGATGGGATCAACAAGGGCAATGCGCAGGTCGTCACGGTCATGGCCCTCATCATCGCCGTGCTGGCGATCCTCGATGCCGCACTTGGCCTGGTGAGCCGGTGGTTCTCGGCGCGCATCGGTGAGGGCCTCATCTACGACTTGCGCACAGAGGTGTACGACCACGTGCAGCGTCAGTCGGTTGCGTTCTTCACTCGGGCACAGACGGGTGCACTGATCTCCCGGCTGAACAGCGACGTAATCGGCGCGCAGCAGGCGTTCACGTCCACCCTCGGCGGTGTGCTCGGGAATCTCATCTCACTCGTCATCGTGCTGACCGCGATGTTCATCCTGTCCTGGCAGGTGACGGTGGTCTCGCTCCTCCTCGTTCCGCTGTTCCTGTTTCCTGCCCGATACATGGGTCGTCGCCTGCAGTCCATGACGCGCGAGTCCATGGGTCTCAATGCGGCCATGAGCACGCAGATGACGGAACGCTTCAATGTGGCAGGCGCGCTTCTCGTGAAGCTGTTCGGTCGCCCGGAGGATGAGGCCGCCGCCTTCTCAGGCCGTGCTGAGCGCGTGCGGGACATCGGGATCCGGATGGCGATGGCCAACAGGTGGTTCTTCACCGCGCTTGCGCTGGTCGCCTCCCTGGCTACGGCCATCGTCTATGGGCTTGGTGGCAATCTCGTCATCTCGGGCGTCTTGACCCTGGGCACGCTGCTAGCCCTGGTTGGTCTCCTTGCACAGCTCTACGGCCCGCTGACGGCACTGTCGAATGTGCGGGTTGACGTCATGACGGCTCTCGTCAGCTTCGAGCGGGTGTTCGAGGTGCTTGATCTCCTGCCCATGGTGCAGGAGGCGGCCGACGCGCGCCCGCTCCCTTCGGGTCCGCTCTCGGTGGAGTTCGAGGCCGTGCGCTTCCGATACCCGGGTGCCAGTGAAGTCTCCCTGGCGTCACTTGAGGCGGTCGCGCGCGATGAGGCCGCCGTCGAGATTTCGGATGTGCTCACCGGGATCAGTTTCGTCGTACCTGCCGGCACCATGACCGCCCTTGTGGGTCCATCGGGTGCCGGCAAGACGACGACCACGGCTCTCCTGACGCGGCTCTACGACGTGACCGATGGCTGCATCCGCATCGGCGGCATGGACATCCGGGACGCGACACTGGCGTCCTTGCGTGACGGCGTCGGTGTCGTCACGCAGGACTCGCACATGTTCCACGACACGATCAGAGCAAACCTCCTCTACGCGCGGCCCGATGCCACCGAGGCTGAGCTGCTCGAGGCGTGCGCGTCCGCACAGATCGGGGGCCTGATTGATCAGCTGCCTGAGGGTCTGGACACCGTTGTGGGTGACCGTGGCCATCGGCTGTCCGGTGGCGAGAAGCAGCGCATTGCGCTGGCCCGCCTGCTCCTGAAGGGTCCTCGCGTCGTGGTGCTCGACGAGGCCACCGCACACCTGGACAGCGAGAGCGAGGCAGCCGTGCAGCGGGCACTCGACACCGCGCTCGAGGGGCGTACGTCCGTCGTCATCGCGCACCGCCTCAGCACCGTCCGGCGGGCGGATCAGATTCTCGTCATCGAGTCGGGCGCGGTGGCCGAGCGGGGCACGCATGACGAATTACTGGCACGCGGCGGGACGTATGCGGAGCTGTACCGCACGCAGTTCTCGGACGACGCGTTCGCGGGCATCGACGCAGACTGACCCTGCTCAGGGGTGGCGGGTGACGCCGCCATCCACTCTCACCAGGCTGCCCGTCAGGTAGGACGCCGCGGGGCTCAGGACGAAGGCTGCGACGCGGCCGAACTCGGTCGGCTCGCCGTACCGACGCAGGGGGATCCGCGCGCTGGCCTGCTCGCGCGCACCGGCGGCATCACCCGTGGACTCGTCAAGCGCCGCCAGTCGAGCCGTGGCTATGCGGCCGGGAAGCAGCCCGTTGACGCGGATGCCGCTGGGTCCGACCTCGTCGGCCAGGTCCGTGATGAGCATGGCCAGACCGGGCCGCAGGCCATTGCTGGTGGTCAGGCCCGGGAAAACCTCGACGGCGGAGGTCGAGAGCACCCAGGCGATGGAGCCCGTCGCCGATGTGCCAGCGACCGCGATGCCTTCGCAGAGGGTCCGGGCCAGACGCAGCGAGCCCAGGAAGACGGTCTCGAAGGCCGCACGCCACTGCTCGTCGGTGGTGGTGAGCGGGGTGCCAGCGGGCGGCCCGCCAACGCTGATCAGGCCGCCGTCGAGGCGTCCGAATCGGGACATCGCCAGTGCGACGGCTGACCCGGCGGTGTCGGGGTCGCCCAGGTCGGCAGCAATGCCAGCTGCAGAATCGCCCAGCAGCCCCACAGCGGCCTCGACGCTGACGGCGGAGCGGCCGATCAGGATGACGCGGGCACCCTCGCCCACAAGTGCCTCCGCCGTGGCGAAACCCAGTCCCTTGGTGCCGCCCGAGACGACGTAGACCCGTCCCTCCAGTCCGAGATCCATCAGGCATCTCCCATTCCGCCAGCCGTCGCGACCTGCTTATGACGCTGGGCATCCTCGATGGCCTCGCGTCGGATGAAGAAGTACCAGCCTCCCATCGCCACGGCCGCGAAGAGCAGCCACTGGATGGCGTAGGAGACGTTTCGACTCTCGTCGACCTCCGGCAGGGGCAGAGTGACGAGCCCATCCTGCGCCGGCTCCGAGGTCGCCAGCTGGACGTAGGCGTCCAGCGACGTGCCGACGCTGGGGAGGAGGGCGGGGGCGGGGGCCGCGATCTGACCGCTGGGCAGCCCGACGTTGCCCTGAGCCCCTGCCTCCTCGAAGGTGCGCAGGTAGCCACTGAGGCGCACGTCGCCCGAGGGGGGATCGGGGAAGGCCGGGGTCGACAGGGCATCCTGACCGGCCGGCAGCCAGCCCCGGTTCACCCAGACGATCGGACCCTGATCCTGCTGCAGAGCTGTCATGACCCAGAAGCCGTTCCGCGCATCCAGGGGCCGCTTGCGGACCCCGACCTGCGGGTCCGGCAGATAGCGCCCCTGCAGGCTCACGGCCTGCCACTCCTGTGCAGCCCGTTCCTGCGCGGTGAGCGTGCCGAGGGGGAGCGGGTTGGCGGCAAGTGCGGCCTGAAGGCTGATGCGCTCCTGCCGGCGGACATCCGCCCGAGCCCACTGCCACTGGCTCAGCAGGCCGAAGGCCACGATGGTGGCGATCACGACACCCGTGAAGGCCAGCCACCGGCGGGTTCGGAGCAACGGCCAGATCACAAGGCCACCCTACGTACGTCGCGTCAGGCGGCGGTGGTGCGGTGGTCGACGTGCGGGATGGTGGGGTCGATGGCGACCCCCGATGGTGGCAGTTCGGATCGGGGGGCACTCGTAACAGCGGCCTGACCCGGTTCGTCGTTCTCGCGCCCCGCGTTGGCGACCACGACAGCCAGATACGGCAGGCCCACAGCCCCCGCGATGAAGATCGCGCGTGGCCAGCCAGGGACGAAGATCGCCGCGATGACACACACGGTGCGAATGCCCATCGAGACGAGGTAACGGCGCTGCCGGGACACCTGCTCCACGCTCAGCGGCCGCTGGGCATCGGTGATCGTGAAGACCTCGATGGGATCGCCCTTCGCCATGACCCCACGGTAGGCCAAGATGTGACTGCGCGCTCGCCCGGATCTGCCGGGTCTACCAAGGAGGACAGGTGGCTGATCGGACATACGGCCTGACAGAGGTCGTCGGAACGTCGAAGGTCGGGATGGACGAGGCGATCCGCAATGCCGTGCTGCGGCTGTCGAAGACGGTGGATCACCTTGATTGGTTCGAGGTCACCCAGATGCGCGGCTACATCCGTGATGGGCTCGTCGACCACTTCCAGGTCACGATCAAGGTTGGATCACGGCTGGAGGACGTCTGAGCGTGAACCCGCGTGCCTCAGGCAGTGCCTCGGGGACCGATCGATCCGTCGACCGACTCATCAACTTCAGCGATGCCGTGGTTGCCGTTGCCGTGACGGTCCTGGTCCTGCCTCTCCTGGACATACCCGGTCCGGGGGAGGGGGAGTCGGTATGGTCGGTTGTCGGTAGGCACGCGAGCCAGATCTGGACCTTCCTGTTCACGTTCTACGTTGTCGCGGTCATGTGGCTGGCGCACAACCGCATCCTGAACTCGATCAGGCGCTATGACGCCTTCATCTTCTGGATCAACACCACCTGGCTGGCCTGCATCGTGCTTCTCCCATGGGTGAGCGCGATGTTCGGTGAGTCAGAGTGGGGTCGGTCCAGCGTCGGCCTCCTGTACTGGGGAACGATGGCTGCCATCGCGTTTCTCGGCGCACTGCTGGGGTGGCATCTGAGACGCAATCCGCGCCTGCTCACGGCCGATGCACCCGTGCTGCCGCCATCGGATCAGCGGCGTGTAGCCATGCGCGGGCCAGTGATGGGGCTGTTCTTCCTGATCATCGGCATCGTGTCGGTTGTTGCCCCGGCGGTGGCGACGTGGCTGCCACTGGGCATCATTCCCTTGAGCATCTGGCTGCGCCCTGCGGCCGAACCGGTATCGGAAGACGGATGAGCACAGGAATGGGAGAGCCCATGTCGGCAGTTGCGCTGGTCACCGGTGGCAATCGCGGGATCGGCCTGGCCACCGCGCTGCGCCTGCGCGAATCTGGCTGCACCGTGGTCGTGGGGTCGCGTTCCGGTGAGGCCCCTGAGGGGCTGGCCGCCGTCCGGCTCGATGTGAGCTCACCGGACTCGATCGCGGCAGCATTCGATGAGATCGAGGAGAAGTTCGGTGCGGTGACGGTTCTCGTCGCCAATGCGGGCATCACGCGTGACACGCTCCTCATGCGGATGACGGACGAAGACATCGACGTCGTCCTGCAGACGAATCTCGCCGGCAGCATCCGGCTGGCCCGCCGGGCGATGAAGGGGATGCTGCGCGCCAAGACGGGCCGCATCGTCTTCGTCTCGTCTGTCGTATGGGCCCTCGGATCCGCAGGGCAGGTGAACTACGCGGCCTCCAAGGCCGGCCTGGTCGGCGCCGCACGGTCCCTTGCGCGGGAGGTCGGTTCGCGCGGGATCACGGTGAATGTCATCGCGCCGGGGTTTGTCGAGACTGACATGACGGCTGAACTCGACGACGACCGTCGCGCCGCGATCCTGGGAGGCATTCCGCTGGGTCGGTATGCTCAACCGTCCGAGATCGCGGATGTGGTCGACTTCCTGGTCACCGCGTCGTACGTAACGGGGGCTGTCATCCCCGTTGATGGCGGACTGGGCATGGGCAACTGACCCAGGTCTGGCAGCACGACTCACGAATGGAAGGACCGGCCATGGGCCTGCTCGACGGTAAGCGCATCCTCGTCACGGGGCTGCTGACCGACCAGTCGATTGCCTTCCATGTGGCGCGACTGGCTCAGGAGCAGGGGGCCACCGTCGTGCTGACGTCCTTCGGCCGGGCGATGCCACTGACGGTCCGCTCAGCCAGCCGGCTGCCCACGCCCGCGCCCATCGTCGAGCTCGATGTCACCAACACCGACGACCTGGATGCCCTCGCCGACCGGGTTCGCGAGCATGTCGACGGCCTCGACGGCGTGCTGCACTCCATCGGTTATGCGCCTGAGGCTGCACTGGGCGGCAATTTCCTCAATACGGAATGGGCCGACGTGAGCACGGCCGTTCAGGTGTCGGCCTACTCTCTGAAGGCCCTCGCCGTTGCGGCGCAGCCGTTGCTGGGCCGCGGTGCATCGATCGTCGGACTGGATTTCGACGCATCGGTTGCCTGGCCGAAGTACGACTGGATGGGCGTTGCCAAGGCGGCCTTCGAGAGCACCTCCCGCTATCTGGCACGCGACCTCGGACCACTGGGCATTCGCGTCAACCTCATCGCCGCCGGGCCGATCCGCACGATTGCTGCCAAGAGCATCCCGGGCTTCGACGAGTTCGATGCCGTCTGGTCGACCCGAGCACCGCTGACATGGGATCTTGGCGATCCGGTTCCCGCCGCGCAGGCGTGCGTCGCCCTGATGTCCGACTGGTTCCCTGCCACGACGGGCGAGATCATCCACGTCGACGGCGGGGTGCACTCGCAGGGCGCGTGATGGACTCCAGTCGTCAGCCGGGCTCGCGTCTCGTGCTGATGCGCCACGCGAAGAGCGACTATCCGTGGGGCGTCGACGACCATGATCGGCCCCTGAACGACCGTGGCCGTCGTGATGCTCCTGCGCTTGGCACCTGGCTTGACGGTCACGTGACATGGGAGGACGGCGCCGCGACGCGAGTGCTCGTATCGACGGCGCGGCGTGCGCAACTCACGTGGGGCCTCGCGCGTGCTCAGCTGTCTGGCCGCTGGGACGAGGTCGACGTGCTCGACGAGCCTCGGATCTACGAGGCATCAGTAGCGAGCTTGAAGGACGTGATCGCCGAGGTACCTGCCGGCACCCGGACCCTCGTCATGGTCGGCCACAACCCGGGACTGGTCGAGCTGATCATGATGCTTGCTCGGCCCGATGAGCTGCGCGCGGAGGCGACGGCGAAGTTCCCGACCAGTGCGGTGGCCGTGCTGACCTCCGACCTGCAGCTGACAGACGCCGTCGCGCAGTCGCATGCCTTCCGCGTGGCGGAGTTCGCGGTGCCCCGGGGCTGAGGGTCAGGCCTGTCGCAGGTGATCCGCCGCGGGCAGGCCCTCGCGGGCATCTGCGGATTCGATCTCCTCGCGGGTGATGCCGATGAGGAACAGCACGGAGTCAAGGTACGGCACATTGACGGCCGTATCGGCCGCCGCTCGGGCCGCGGCCTTGGCGTTGAAGGCGATGCCGAGTCCGGCAGCGGCGAGCATGTCGACATCATTCGCGCCGTCACCAATGGCGATGGTGCGTCGCATAGGGATGGAGTACTGGCGGGCGAACGCCTCCATCGCGGACTTCTTGCTGAGCCGGTCGATCACGGGTCCGATGACGTTTCCGGTCAGGACTCCGTCCTTCACCTCGAGGGTGTTGGCGCGAACATCGGTGACGCCGAGCTCGGCAGCAATGGGCGCGATCACCTCGGTGAACCCGCCCGACACGAGTGCGATGCGGTAGCCGAGTCGGCTCAGGGTGCGGCAGAGGGTGCGGGCACCGGGCGTGAGGGTGATGCGCTCCCTGACACTCGCGAGGGCTGACTCGGGCAGTCCGGCCAGTAACGCAGCGCGTGCCCGAAGGGACTCCTCGAAGTCGAGTTCCCCTGCCATTGCCCGCTCGGTGATGTCGGCCACCTCGTCAAGGACACCGGCCTCGTCCGCGAGCAGGTCTATGACCTCGTTCTGGATGAAGGTCGAATCGACATCCATGACGACGAGGTACTGGCCACGACGGTCGAGGCCGGCCTCCTGAACGGCAATGTCTGCACCATGGCGTGCTGCGGCGGCAGCGAGGGGCCGACGGAGCTCTTCGACGGAGACTCCCGAACCCTCGAAGACGATCGCTGTCACGGGGTAGGACGCGACTCGCCGGATGCGGTCGATATTGCCGCCCCGTTCGGCGATCTCGGCGGCGACGCTGGCGACAGCAGCGGGCATGAGCGGGGCGCCGAGCATCGTGACGTATAGGCGGTTATGGCGGCGCTCATCGTCTTCGGCGGCACCGGAGATGGTCTCGACGTCCATGTCCAGGTCTGCTGCCGTGTGCCGGACAGCGGATCGCGTCGCAGCCATCACGGCGTCATCGCCCGTGACCTCGACCAGGACGGCGAGGATCAGCCGGCTGCGGACGACCAGCTGTTCGACGTCCAGCACGGTGACCGGGTGCTCGTCGAGTGTCGTAAAGAGGCTGCGCGTGACACCCGGTCGGTCGATGCCCGACAGGGTGATGAGCAGTGAGCGTCTCTGGTCGTCCATGACGGCATAACGCTAGTGCGCCCGCGAATCAGGCAGCGCCTAGGGTTGCCTCGTGACCGACGTGGTGCGCATGACAGGTGTGAGCGTGCGGCGAGGGGCGTCGCTTCTTCTCCGCGACCTCGACGTCGTGGTTTCCGAGGGGGAGCGCTGGGCCGTCATGGGGCCCAACGGCGCTGGCAAGACCACGTTCATGCAACTCGCGTCGGGGCGGATGTTCCCCACCACCGGCGACGTCGAACTCCTTGGCGAACTGATGGGCACCGTCGACCTGGCGGAGCTGAAGCCCCGGATCGGCTGGGCATCGAGTGCGATGCTGGCGGACATACCGGCGGGTGAGTCAGTGCTTGATGTCGTCATGACCGGCGCCTGGGCAGTGTCCGGCCGGTGGCGGGAGGAATACGACGAGTCTGATCGGGCCCGCGCCCAGTCGCTCCTGGCGACGTGGGGGATGGCGGCGCTGGAGCATCGCACCTTCGGCACTCTCTCGGAAGGCGAGCGCAAGCGAGTGCTGATCGCGCGTGCGCTGATGAGTGATCCTGAACTCGTGCTCCTCGACGAGCCGGGCGCGGGACTGGACCTCGGTGGTCGTGAGGATCTGGTCGAGCGGATGAACCGACTTGCGGTGGATCCGGATGCGCCAACGCAGGTCGTCGTCACGCACCACGTGGAGGAGATACCCGCGGGCTTCACCCACCTCCTGCTCCTGAGTGGCGGGTCGGTTGTCGCGCGCGGGCCCATCGCCGACACGATGACCGACGGAAATCTCACTGCGGCCTTCGGCATGACCATCGGTGTCCGCCAGGAAGCCGGCCGCTGGTTCGCCCGTCGCACCAGTTCGGGCTGACACGGCCATGGAGCCCATCACCCTGGTCCTGCTGGCGTGTGCTGGTCTCGCAGCGGGTTTCATCAATGCCGCGGTGGGATCGGGAACGCTGATCACCTACCCGGCCCTGATCGCGGCCGGCATCGCTCCCATCTCAGCCAATGGCACCAACACCGCGGGGCTCTCGCCGGGCTCCTTTGCATCCGCGTGGGCGTACCGGACCGAACTCGGCGACCGGATGGCTCGCCTCCGATGGCCGCTGGTGGCCTCCGTCGTGGGTGGCGCCATCGGTGCGACCCTGGTGGTGTCCCTCCCTGAGCGAGTCTTCGTCACGATCGTGCCGTGGCTGGTGGCGACGGCCACCGTCCTGATCGCTGTGCAGCCGATTCTCGTTCGGAAGATCGGCGAGCACCGGCAACGCGGAGCCCACAGCGTGTGGCCGTGGACGGGGCTCATCGGGGTTTACGGAGGCTATTTCGGCGCCGCCCAGGGGATCATGCTGATGGCGGCTCTCGGGCTGGTCTACGACGCCGATACGCAGCGGTCGAACGGGGCCAAGAACATTCTCGCCTCGGCGGCGAACATCACGGCGGCTGTCGTGTTCGCGATCCATGGTGATGTGGTGTGGCTTGCTGCGCTGGCGATTGCCTGCGGGTCCATTCCCGGCGGGTACGTCGGTGGTCGGGTGGCGCGGCGGCTGCCGGGCCAGGTCCTGCGCGGACTCGTGGTCCTCATCGGAATCGGCGCGACGGCGTACCTCGTCCTGCATCACTAGACCTGCATGCCGGCAGTAGCGTTGGGTCTACATCGTCTGAAGGGATTGTCCGGAAGTGGTCAAGCGGATCGTGCTCGGCATCATTGCCGCCCTCCTGATCCTTGGGGCCGCTGTCACCGGAACGGCCGCAGCATGGGGGTACGCGACCTTCGTCGCGGCCGACGGGCTGGCGTTCGATGCGGGAACGATCGTCCCCGGGCAAGCGGATGCGCTGACCGTCGTCGATGTCGATCGATTCGCTGCCACCGTCCCGTATCTGGACTCGCTGGGTGAGACCCGCCTTCGCGTGACGTCGGTGGATCGCGGTGACCCGTCGAGCACTCTCTTCCTCGGTGCCGCGTCGACGAGCGATGCCGATGCGTTCGTCAAGGGCGCCGGATATGCCGTCGCCGTCCGTGACGGTGCCCAGTGGGCGGTCCGCGAGGTCCCCGGCGCGCAGCTACCGCCGCCGCCCGGTGAGCAGACCTTCTGGATCGCGGCGGACGTCGGGCGGGCACCGCACATCATCGTGCCGCAGGCGCGGCCGTTGACCCTCGTGATCATGCATCCGGCGGCCGTGCCCAGTGGACCGCTGGTCCTGAGCGCGCAGTTCGCGATCCCCGGCGCCCGCACCTGGGCACTAAGCCTGGGCATCGCTGCGCTGGTGCTCCTGCTGCTGGGCATCGGGTTCCTCGTGTGGGCACTTCGCCGCCCCCGTGCGGCGGGTCGCCATGCCGTCGTGGCGGAGGAGCCGGTTGCGGAGGTCGTGGTCGAGGAGCCGGTTGCGGAGATCGTGGTCGAGGAGCCGGTGAGCGGCGATGAGCCTGCTCCCTGACGAATCGGCGCCGTCAACGCGAATCCTGACGGTCCCGAACCTGCTGAGCTTCGCCCGGTTGCTGGGCGTTCCCGTCTTCCTCTGGCTGATCCTGGGTCCGCAGGCCGATGGCTGGGCATTCGTCCTGCTCGTGGCCGCCGGGATCAGTGACTGGGTCGACGGATACCTGGCGCGAGCCCTCAACCAGCGAAGTGAGCTGGGGATCCTGCTGGATCCGCTGGCCGATCGTCTCTACATCGCCGCGACCCTGCTCGGGCTCGCCCTTCGGGAGATCATTCCGTGGTGGCTGGTGGGCATCCTCGTCGCACGTGAGCTCTTCCTGCTCACGCTGCTGCCGAAGCTCCGCGCGACCGGCCGGTTGGCCCTGCCCGTCACCTACGTCGGCAAGTCGGCCACGTTCTGCCTGCTCTGGGGTTTCCCGCTGCTTCTGCTCGGCGACCTGCCCACCTTCGGAGTGGCGGCAACTGCGTTCGGCTGGGCTTTCGCACTGTGGGGGACCTACCTGTACTGGTGGTCCGGCATACGCTACTCACAGCAGGCGTTCGCACTTGGCGCGCCGGCGTGACGACGGGGTAGCAATGCAGGCAGTTGTGATGGCAGGTGGAGCCGGGACGAGGCTTCGTCCCCTGACCACTGCTGTGCCGAAGGCCCTGCTCCCGATTGTCGGTGAGCCGATGCTCGCGCGGGTGGTTCGGCTGCTGGGGGAGCATGGCGTCGAGCGGTGCGTCGTGACCCTGCAGCATCAGGCCAGCGTCGTGCTCAAGTACTTCAGTGCCGACCTCGTGGAAGGCGTGGCCCTGCGCTTCCTGACGGAGCCCAGGCCCCTGGGAACGGCCGGGAGTGTGCGGTACGCACAGACGTGGCTGGACGACGAGGACATTCTCGTGATCTCGGGCGATTGCCTCACCGACATCAACCTTCGCGAGCTTCAGCGCAGGCATGATGCCGTCGATGCGGACCTGACCATTGCACTTGCCCGCCGGTCTGATCCGCGCAACTTCGGTGTCGTGTCCATTGACGATGACGGGCGCGTCCTGTCGATGGTGGAGAAGCCCAGTTGGGGTGAAGTGGCCGACGACACGGTCAATACGGGTATCTACATCGTCAGTCCGCGCGTGCTGGACATGATCGCGGTGGATCAGCCGAGCGACTGGGCCCACGATGTGATTCCCGCGCTCCTGGCCGACGGTGCGCGCGTGTACGGGCAGGTGATGGACGGGTACTGGGAGGACGTCGGCACGTTCGCGAGCTACAGCCGCGCACAACGTGATGTGCTCGACGGCCGGGTGCAGAGCAACGTGGATGCCTTTGAG
>CAJAKT010000121.1 GCA_903940375.1 uncultured bacterium
CTGGTGCTGCTGTCGCTGGGCCTGTGGGTCTTCTGGGGCCGTCGAGGGATCGATCGCACCCCGAAGGCAGGCCCGCCGGTCTGGCGCCACGAGGACTAGCGGTCGAGCGCTTGGGTCATCCCGTCTCCGTAGCGGCGGCGTGCTCGCACGGCCCGCACCCATGCGGGACCGGCGACGGCAAGCCGCTTGCGCATGGGCACCGTGGCGCGCGTCGTGAAGACCTCGTAATCGGTGCGCACGACCTCATCGACGATGCCGCAGTACAGGACGCGGGCGGCCTCGATGCAGTCACGTGAGCTCGGGTGCAGCATGGCGATGCCGGGCCGCGAGCGTTCCTCGAGTTCGTGCACGCGTCGGATCTGGAAGGCCAGCGCATCCTTGATCGCAGGTGTGGCAACGCGCTGCTCGAGCTGCTCGCGTGTCACGCCGTACATCGCCAGTTCCTGAAGCGGCAGGTACACCCGACCCCGGTCGAGATCCTCGCCGACGTCGCGGACGAAGTTGGCAAGCTGGAACGCGACGCCGAGGTCGGTTGCGCGGTCGTACGCCTCCGGCGATGTCGGCTCCAGGATCGGGATCATCTGCAGTCCGATGACGGCCGCGGATCCGTAGACGTACTCATAGAGATCGTCGAACGTCTGGTACTCGGTAACGGGGAGATCCATCGTCATCGAGTGCAGGAAGGCCTCGAAGTACGGCTTCGGGATCTGCCAGCGCAGCACCGTGTCGACGACCGCGCGGCAGACGGGATCATCTGACCAGCCGCGGTCAACGTCGTCGAGGAAGGCCTGCCCCCACTCGTGCAGCCACGCTGCCTTCTCCTGATCCGTCAGCGTCGAGGACAGGTCGTCGACGATCTCGTCGGCGTATCGCGCGAAGCCGTAGAGGGCATGGACGTACGGCCGCTTCGCGGGAGGCAGCAGCAAGGTGGCCAGGTAGTACGTCTTGCCGTGGGCGGCATTGAGTTCCCGGCAGCGCTCATAGGACTCGCGCAGGTGCGGGTCACTGATGCGTGCTGCGTCCAGCTCGCGGGTGCTCACGCAGGCATCCTGCCAGTTCGGCGAGCGGCGGCTCGCGGCCATGTCATCGCGGCGGCGCGCTCCCGTTCGGCGTCGCCAGATGGCTGGAGGCCACGCGGGGAGCCCGGACCGAGGATCAGGCGCCGCTCGCGGCTCGAGGCGAGGAGGATGACGATCACCACGGCGAAGGCGACGACGTACGTGATGATGTCGGCGACATCGGCCAGATTGTCGGCATTGGTCGAGCTCTCGATCATCCCGTGCACGGTGAAGCCGGCCGTGAGGATGACCGCCGCCTTCAGCTCGCGGACCGACAGTCCGGTTGCTGCGAACAGTGGAAGGAACCAGAGCAGGTACCAGGGCTGGACGACGGGACCGAGGACGACGACCGCCCCGATCGCAAGTGCGGCACCGCGCACGGGACTGCGCCCGCCCGGTCGCAGGATGAGCACCACGACGATGACGAGGGCCGCGACCGTGCCGGCCACCCGCGTGACGTTGAGAACGGGCGTTGCGTCGCCGGTCACGCCAGCCCAGGTGGTGAGCTGGCCGACGATCTTGCCGAGTGCTGTCGTCGGGGACAGCCAGGTCAGGACACCTGATGGCGTGCCGAAGGCGGCGGACACCACGCCGCGACCCGCATCGGCCACGAGGAACACGCAGGCCAGGGTGCTCACCAGCGCGATGCCCGCGAACAGCCATGATCGGATGCGGTCGGTCCAGCGGCCGTCACGGCCGGCCCACAGCAGGCCGACGAAAGGCAGGGCAATGAGGGCGATCGGCTTGACCGCGACGGCGAGGCTGACGGCCACCGCACCCCAGATGCACCGGTGCTGCGCGGCAAGGGCGAGGCCCATCACGACGAGCCCGACCATGAGAGCGTCATTGTGCGCGCCGCTGACGAAGTGCATGAGAATGATCGGGTTCAGGACACCCAGCCACAGTGCTCGGTCGACATCGATGCCGTGCATCCGGGCGAGCACGGGCACGTAGTAGGCGATGAGCGCGACGCCGAGCACGGCAATGAATCGGAACATCAGGGCGCCGAGGTACGCATTGGGATGCGCGAAGCTCGACACGGATCTCTCGATGAGCAGGAACAGCGGTCCGTACGGCGTGGGTGATTCGACCCACATCGGATCGGCCCCGTCCTCGAACCAGCCCGGAATGACATCGATGCCGGTCGTCGTCGGATCGAAGCCCTCGCCGAACACCCGACCCTGCACGTAGTACGAGTAGACATCGCGGCTGAACATGGGTGGTGCGAGGAGCAGGGGCGCCGACCAGAAGGCCAGGACACCGAAGATGGACCGCATCGGCGGTGCGGTGTGATGCTCCTCGCGAGCCAGCAGTTCAGACCCCAGCAGGAGCCAGGCCTGGAGAAGCACCGCCAGGCCGATGATGACGAATGCCCGGGCCGCGAGGGACCCGCCGAGGGTGCCGCGCATCGTGCTGACCAGCGGGTTGGCCAGCATGTTGGACGTCAGCGGCAGCCAGCCGATGCCCAGTGCGCCGACGGCGACGAGGGCCGATCCGACGAGGCCGGGGATCCCGTGCCGGACGGCGAATGAGGGCGGGCGGGTCACCAGCGACGGGCGCGCGACCGGTAACCCCGGTCCGGGCCGGTGATGCGCTCTGCTGCGAGCCGGCCGGACACCAGCACCATCGGCACGCCGACGCCCGGCTGCGTGCCCGATCCGGTGAACACGACGTTCTCGCCCCACAGGTTGCCAGGACGGAACGGGCCGGTCTGCAGGAACGTGTGCGCGGAGGCGAACGGTGCGCCGCGCTCCATGCCGCGTGCCTGCCAGTCCAGCGGAGTGGTGATGTTCTCGACCTCGATGGCATCGCCGAAACCGACGTAGCCGCGCTCCTCCAGCGTGCGCACGGCCTCGTCGCGATAGCGGGAGCCCTCCGTGCGCCAGTCGATGGGCGCATCGAGGTTCGGCGTCGGGAACAGCACGTAGTA
>CAJAKT010000122.1 GCA_903940375.1 uncultured bacterium
GTGCCGATGGTGGGCGCGGCACTCATCCTCACCGATGACGGCACCGAGCTCGACACGCGGCGACTGGGCTTCCAGCTCAGCCCGCATGAGGAGAACGCGGTTGAGGCCGCCGTGCAGCTCGTCGAGAAGCACGGGGGCAGCGTCACGCTGCTCGCGATGGGCACGGCCGAGTCGGAGGAGCAGCTGCGCGAGCAGCTCGCCATCGGCGCCGACCGCGCCATCATCGCCCTGACCGACGGCAGCGAGCCCGACCCGCAGGCGACTGCGGCCGGGCTACTCGAGGCGATCCGCGCCGATGGCGCGACATTCGACCTCGTCCTGCTCGGCTCCGAGTCGGCCGATGTCGCGGGCTACCAGACCGGCATCCGCCTGGCACACGCCCTGGGGCTGCCTGTCGTCACGAATGTGAAGGGCCTGTCGATCGCCGACGGCGTGGCCCGGTGCGAGCGTGCGGTGGGCAGCGAGCGCGAGGTGTACGAGGTGCCCCTGCCTGCCGTCATCACGGTCCGGGACGGCCTCAACATCCCGCGCTACCCCTCGGTGCCCGGCCGGATCAAGGCCCGCAAGAAGCCGGTGACGACCCACGAGGTCACCATCGGTGCGCCGCGCATCATCAAGCACCGCCTGGTCGTCCCGCCGGCGACGGCAAAGGGAACCACGGTTCTGGAGCCCAACGCCGAAGGCGCTGCCGCGCTTGTCGAGGCATTCCGTGAGATCGGAGTCCTGTCGTGATCCTCGTCCTCCTCGATGTCGACCGCGGTGCGCTCGACCCGGTGTCGCTGCAGGTCCTCACGCTCGCGCGAGGCCTGGACCCCGATGTGCAGGCCGTTGTTGCGGCCGACCCGTCCGTCGCTGCCGAGGCGGCGTCACATGGCGCCGGCGTCGTGCACGTCGCCGAGCACGCTGGGCTCACCGACTACGCGCCGCGGGCGACGGCCAGGGCCGTTGTCCAGCTGATCGGATCCCTCTCCCCCGCTGCGGTCCTTGCGGGCGGCACTCCCCGGGGCAATGAGGTCATGGCGCACGTGGCCGCCTTCCTCGATGCTCCGCTGGCGACCGACTGCACCTCGATCACCATGGGCACGCCCTTCGAGGTCAGCCGCGCTCGTTGGGGTGGCAACCTGCTCGAGGAGTCGACGGTCACCGCACCGATGCTCCTGGCGACCGTCCAGCCGCACGCCATAGGCGCCGAGCCGGCACCGGCGGCTGGAACCGTGCAGTCCTTCACCCCCGATCTCGACGACGCCGATCTTGCTGTCCGGATCGTGGAGCGCACCGGAGCAGCCGCGACGGGCGTCAGCCTTGCCGAGGCCCGCGTCGTCGTATCCGGCGGACGGGGCATGGGCGGGCCCGAGCCCTTCGCCATGCTCGATGACCTGGCTGCCATCCTCGGCGGCACCGTCGGCTGCTCGCGAGTCGTGACGAGCGAAGGCTGGCGTCCGCACTCCGAGCAGGTCGGACAGACCGGCACCAAGGTCGCCCCCGACCTGTACGTCGCCTGCGGCATCAGTGGCGCGACCCAGCATCTCGCCGGCTGCAAGAACAGCAAGGTGCTCGTCGCCATCAACACGGACGGCCAGGCGCCGATCATGCAGATCGCCGACTACGCCGTCGTCGGCGACGTGCATGCCTTCCTCCCCCTCCTCCTCGCTCAGGCGCGCGCCGCCTCCGCGGGCTGACCTAGACACCCGAAGGAGCACCGATGCCCTCTGACATCGAGATCGCCCAGGCCGCCAGCATGGATCGGATCAGCGACGTCGCGGACAGGCTCGGCATCCCCGATGACTCCGTCGAGCCCTACGGCCACTACAAGGCCAAGGTGTCGCTGGACTATCTCGCCTCGCTGCCGGAGAACCCCGACGCGAAGCTCATCCTCGTCACCGCGATCAGCCCCACACCTCCGGGCGAGGGCAAGACCACGACGAGCGTCGGCCTGGCCGACGGACTGCAGGAGATCGGCAAGCGCACCATGGTGTGCCTGCGGGAGCCGTCCCTGGGCCCCGTCTTCGGCATGAAGGGCGGTGCGGCTGGCGGCGGCTACGCGCAGATCGTGCCCATGGAGGACATCAACCTCCACTTCACCGGCGACTTCAGCGCAATCGGCCTGGCCAACAACCTGCTCGCGGCACTTCTGGACAACCACGTCCACCACGGCAATGTGCTCGACATCGACGTGCGCCGGGTGGTCTGGAAGCGCGTGGTCGACATGAACGACCGCGCCCTGCGCGACATCACGGTTGCGCTCGGAGGCCCCGGCAACGGCTTCCCGCGCGAGGACGGGTTCGACATCGTCGTGGCATCGGAGATCATGGCGATCTTCTGCCTGTCCACCTCGCTCGAGGACCTCAAAGAGCGGCTCGGCAACATCGTCGTTGCATACAACCGGGCGAAGGAGCCGATCCGCGCACGGGATCTCAACGCCCACGGAGCGATGACCGTCCTGCTGAAGGATGCGCTCGCGCCGAACCTTGTCCAGACTCTCGAGCACACGCCGGCGTTCGTCCATGGCGGCCCATTCGCCAATATCGCACACGGCTGCAACTCCGTCATCGCGACGACCTCAGCACTCAAGCTTGCCGACTACGTCGTCACGGAGGCGGGCTTCGGGGCCGACCTGGGTGCCGAGAAGTTCGTCGACATCAAGTGCCGCAAGTCGGGACTGCGTCCCTCAGCCGTCGTGATCGTCGCGACGGTCCGGGCGCTGAAGTACCACGGCGGAGCCGACCTCAAGGCCATCACGGATGAGAACCTCGATGCACTCGCCACCGGCATGGTCAATCTCGAGCGCCACATCAACAACGTGCAGGGCGTGTACGGCCTGCCCTGCGTCGTGTCCATCAACCGCTTCGACACGGACACCCCGGCAGAGCTCGAGCTGCTGCGCTCGCGCGTCAACGGCCTCGGTGTCGAGGTCGTCCTCGCGTCCCACTGGGCCGACGGCGGCAAGGGCGCCGTTGATCTGGCCCGCACGGTCGTGGCTCTGTGCGAGCAGCCGTCGGCCATGACCTTCGTCTACGAGGACGACGCCTCCCTGTGGGAGAAGGTCACCGCCATCGCCACCCGCGTCTACGGTGCCAGCGAGGTGACGGCCGATGCCAAGATCCGCGGCCAGATCCGCGACCTCGAGGCCCAGGGCTACGGCCACTTCCCGGTCTGCGTCGCCAAGACCCAGTACTCGTTCTCGACCGACCCGGCACTTCGCGGGGCACCCAGCGGCCACAGCCTCAACGTGCGCGAGGTGCGACTTGCCGCCGGTGCCGAGTTCATCGTGATGGTGTGCGGCGACATCATGACCATGCCGGGCCTGCCGAAGGTGCCGTCCAGTGAGCGCATTGACTACGTCGACGGCCAGGTAGTGGGCCTGTTCTGATGCGACCGCGCAGATGGGCGTAACCACCAGCCGTCGAGGCATCGTCCGCATGATCGACGGCCAGGCAGCCACAACGACAGATGCCATCGCCGTGGAGTCGCCGCTGACGGTCATCCTCGACGGCGAGGTCCTCGTCACGACCATGCGCACGCCGGGGCATGACCTTGAGCTGGTGGCCGGCTGGCTCGTCAACGAGTCCGGCGTGCGGCGGCCGGACGACATCGTCAGCATGGGTGCCTTCGCCACGCATGATGACGATTCCATCGACACCGTGCGTGTGTCGCTTGCGGCTGGCGTGCGACCCCCGCGACCTCGCGCCTTCGTCACCAGCAGCGCCTGCGGTGTGTGCAGTGCCGACGTGCTCGCCGCTTTCGAGGGACCCGACGGTCCCCTGATGAGCGACGGATGGGCCCTGCCCGCCATCGCCATTCCCGACCTCTTCGATGCCATGCGCGACGGACAGCGGATGTTCGAGCAGACGGGGGCACTCCACGCAGCCGCGCTCGTAGCCCCCGATCTCACACCGCTCTGGGTCCGCGAGGATGTCGGCCGCCACAACGCCGTGGACAAGGTGATCGGCAAGGGGCTCTTCGACAACCGAGTCCCGCTCACCGATCACACACTGATCGTCAGCGGACGGATCTCGTATGAGATCGTTCACAAGGCGCTGACGGCCGGGATCGCGGCCATCGTCGCCGTCTCAGGCCCCACGAGCCTGGCCATCGACCTCGCCCGTGCACACGGGCTGGTGCTCGCCGGCTTCGCGCGGGGGACGAGAGTCAACATCTACTCAGGTGACGCGCGCATCACGACAGAGGGGCCACGATGACGACCAGCCACACGCCGTGGTCACCGGAGAGCGCCCGCGCGCTCCTGGTGGAGATCGATGAGCCAGGACCGGTGCTCGTCGCGCTTCAGACGCTGCAGGCGGCGTTCGGCTATGTCCATTCCGACAGCATCCCCATCGTCGCCGATGTCTTCAACGTCAGCCGGGCCGAGGTCTACGGCGTCCTCACCTTCTACAGCGACCTGCGCACGACGCCGCCGCTCGACGTCGAGGTACGGATCTGCATGGGCGAGGCCTGCCAGGCGGTCGGAGCCCGGTCACTGCGAGCCGACGCCGATGCCCTGATCGGGCCGAGCTGTGATGTCCAGAATGTGTTCTGTCTCGGCAACTGCGCCCTTGGGCCTGCTGCGGTCGTCAATGACCGGATGATCGGGCGCGCGGATGCCAGCACGCTTCGCGACGCCGTGATGGCCACGGGAGCCGGCGCATGACGACCATCTACGTGCCATGCGACAGCGCAGCCCGATCCGTCGGCGCCGATGAGATCGCCGAGGCCCTGGCGGCGGCCCTGCCCGAGGCCCGGATCATCCGCAATGGCTCACGCGGGATGCTGTGGCTCGAGCCCCTCGTCGAGGTCGACACACCTGACGGCCGCGTCGCCTACGGCCCCGTCACTTCGGATGCCGTTGCCTCACTTGCCGAGGCACTGCCCACAGCGGCCGCACATCCCCTTCGTCTGGGCGTCACGGACAGCCTCCCCTGGCTGGCCAGGCAGCAGCGACTGACGTTTGCGCGAGTCGGCATCGTCGATCCACGCGATCCGGACGACTACGTGGCGCATGGTGGGCTCGCCGGCCTGCGTGCGGCGATCACCATCGGCCCTGCGGCAAGCGTCGAAGCGGTCTTCGACTCAGGACTCCGCGGTCGCGGCGGAGCCGGCTTCCCCGCGGGGATCAAGTGGCGGACGGTTGCGCAGGAGGCGGCAGAGCAGAAGTACGTGTGCGTCAACGCCGACGAGGGCGACAGCGGGACGTTCGCCGATCGCATGCTCATGGAGGGCGATCCATTCCTGCTCATCGAGGGCATGACGATCGCCGGGCTGAGCGTCGGCGCCAGCGTTGGCTACATCTACGTGCGATCCGAGTACCCCGATGCCATCACCAGCCTGCGCGCAGCCATCACCGCCGCCCGCGAACGCGGCTGGCTCGGCGCCGACATCCTCGGCAGCGGCCAGGCCTTCGATCTCCATGTTCGTGTCGGCGCCGGCTCCTATGTGTGCGGCGAGGAGACCGCCATGCTGGAGAGCCTTGAGGGCAGGCGCGGAATGGTGCGGCCGAAGCCACCGGTACCCGCCATCGAGGGGCTCTTCGGCCGACCGACGCTCATCAACAACGTCCTGACCATCGCCGCCGTTCCGTTCATCCTCGAGCACGGCCCTGAGGCCTACGGCGCGCTCGGCACCGGCCGCTCGATCGGCACGCAGGTCTACCAGCTCGCCGGCAACGTCCTGCAGGGTGGCATCGTCGAGACGCCGTTCGGCATCACCCTGCGCGAACTCGTCCTGGGCTACGCGGGCGGCACGCGCAGCGGCCGACCCGTGCGCGCTGTCCAGCTCGGTGGACCACTTGGCGCGTACCTGACGGCCGATGCGATGGACGTGTCCATGGACTACGAGTCGGTCGCGGCCGCGGGCGGGATGCTCGGCCACGGCGGCATCGTCGTGTTCGACGACACCGTCGACATGGCGCAGCAGGCTCGGTTCGCCATGCAGTTCTGCGCAGAGGAATCCTGCGGCAAGTGCACGCCGTGCCGGATCGGCAGCGTCCGTGGCGTCGAGGTCATCGATCGCATCATCTACGGCGATGCCCCCGAGGCCAATCGACTGCTGCTCATCGACCTTTGCGAAGTGATGACCGACGGGTCACTATGTGCCATGGGAGGACTGACGCCGATGCCGGTACTCAGCGCCCTCCGCAGTTTCAGCGAGGACTTCGAGCGGAGCGACCATGACCATCGCTGAGGACATCGACTACGGAACACCGCCGAGCCGGTCGACGACATCTGTCGGCCTCACCATCGACGGCATCGCCATCAGCGTCCCCTCCGGCACCTCGGTGATGCGCGCTGCCGCCGAGGCCGGTGTCTCCGTCCCGAAACTCTGCGCAACCGACCGCCTCGATGCCTTCGGATCGTGTCGCATGTGCGTCGTCGACATCGACGGCCGCAAGGGCACCCCCGCGTCCTGCACCACCCCGTGCGAGGACGGCATGGTCGTCCATACGCAGACTCCGCATGTCGCCAAGATCCGTCGTGGCGTGATGGAGCTGTACATCTCCGACCATCCCCTCGACTGCCTCACCTGTCCGGCCAACGGCGACTGCGAACTTCAGGACATGGCGGGTGTCGTCGGGCTTCGCGAGGTGCGCTACGGCCTCGACGGCGAGAACCACCTGTCGGCACCGAAGGACGAGAGCAACCCGTACTTCACCTTCGACGAGAGCAAGTGCATCGCCTGCAGCCGGTGCGTGCGGGCCTGCGACGAGATCCAGGGCACTCTCGCACTCACGATCTCGGGCCGCGGGTTCGACTCCAAGGTGAGCGCCAGCGCCGGCGTGAGCTTCCTCGAGAGCGAGTGCGTCTCCTGCGGAGCCTGCGTCCAGGCCTGCCCGACGGCGACGCTGCAGGAGAAGACCGTCATCGAGCTCGGTATGCCCACGCGCAAGGTCAAGACGACGTGCGCCTACTGCGGCGTCGGCTGCTCGTTCACGGCGGAGCTTCGCGGTGATGAACTCGTGCGGATGGTTCCGGACAAGCAGGGCGGCGCGAATGCCGGCCATTCCTGCGTCAAGGGCCGCTTCGCCTGGGGCTATGCAAGTCACCCCGATCGCATCACCTCGCCGATGGTTCGCGAGACCACCAGCGACCCGTGGCGCGAGGTGTCGTGGGATGAGGCCATCGGCTACGCCGCCGCCCGGCTCACGGCGATCCAGGCGGAGCATGGCATCGATGCCATCGGCGGCATCACCTCCTCTCGCTGCACCAACGAAGAGGTCTTCGTCGTGCAGAAGATGATCCGCGCGGCATTCCAGAACAACAATGTCGATACGTGCGCGCGGGTCTGCCACTCCCCCACGGGCTACGGCCTCAAGCAGACCTTCGGCACCTCCGCCGGCACGCAGGACTTCGCATCAGTCGAGGACGCTGATCTCATCCTGCTCATCGGGGCAAACCCGACCGACGCACATCCGGTCTTCGCTTCACGCATGAAGAAGCGCCTTCGCGAGGGCGCTGGACTGATCGTCGTCGATCCTCGACGCATCGCCCTGACGCGCACGCCGCATGTGGCCGCCGAGTACCACCTCCAGCTTCTGCCGGGCACGAATGTCGCCATCGTCAACGCGCTCGCCCACGTGATCGTCACCGAGGACCTCGTTGACCGGGAGTTCATCTCCGAACGCTGCGACCCCCTCTCGTACGCTGCGTGGGAGTCGTTCATCCGCCTGCCGGAGAACAGCCCGGAGACGCTCGCCGAGCACACCGGCGTTCCGGCGGAGCAGATTCGTCTCGCTGCGCGTGCATACGCGGCTGCCCCGAATGCCGCCATCTACTACGGGCTCGGCGTCACGGAGCACAGCCAGGGCTCGACGATGGTCATGGGGATCGCGAACCTCGCCATGGCAACCGGCAACATCGGTCGCCGCGGCGTGGGCGTCAATCCCCTGCGTGGCCAGAACAACGTGCAGGGCTCCTGCGATATGGGCTCCTTCCCCCACGAGTTCTCGGGATACCGGCACGTGTCCGATGACACCGTCCGGATTCAGTTCGAGAGCATGTGGGGTGCCTCGCTCAGCGGCACACCCGGCCTGCGCATTCCCAACATGCTCGATGCCGCCACCGTCGGTGACTTCCGCGCCATCTACATCCAGGGCGAGGACATCGCCCAGTCCGACCCGAACACCCAGCATGTCCGCGCTGCACTTGACGCCATGGACCTTGTGATCGTCCAGGACCTGTTCCTGAATGAGACCTCACGGCACGCGCATGTGTTCCTGCCCGGTACCTCCTTTCTCGAGAAGGACGGCACCTTCACCAACGCCGAGCGCCGGATCAACCGGGTTCGCCCGATCATGGCGAGCCGAACGGGCATGTCGGAGTGGGAGGCCAC
>CAJAKT010000123.1 GCA_903940375.1 uncultured bacterium
GGCGACCGCACGATCTCGTGGCCGAAGCTGAGGTCGCTGCTGGGCGTCAACCGGCTGTCCATGCCCGACGCGGCCACGGCCTTCGAGGCCACCGGGTACGAGCGAGGCACGATCACCCCCTTCGGCTCCTCGACCGCGTGGCCGGTCATCGCCGACGAGCGCATGCTCGGCCGCACGGTCGCGTTCGGCGCGGGCGGCCACGGTGTCGCCGCCGTCCTATCTGCTGACGACGTCATCCGCCTGCTGGCGGCGACTGTCGCTGATGTCACCGACCCCGAGCCTGAGGGCTAACTCGGCACCGGCGAAAGGCCCTCGTCGATCCACCTGACCACGAGGTCCCGCACCTGCTGACCTGCCGGCTGGTCGGGGTCATCGCCACACGCCCATCGGTAGATCCCCTGACTGGCACCCTCGATATCACCGTGCCCACTGCCGGGGACGATCACGATCTCCGCGGCACGGTCCTGTGCCTCGAGCCACGCGGCGAGCGCACCCTGACGGTTGCAGCGGCTCGGCGGTGCGCACACGGCACGCACCGGCACCGCCGAGAGTCGCTCCCAGGATCGTTGGATGAGGTGAGTCGGACTCTCGACACCGTCGATACAGACGAGTGACGTCACATCAACGCCACGTGCCACCAGCTCGGCAGCGATCCACGCGCCAGCCGATGCGCCAGCCGAGTGACCCGCAACGACGACCGGCCCGGGGCCGATCATCGACCGGAGCTGATCGGCAATCCGGGTCAGATGGCCGGCGTTGTTGGTGCTCGTCGGCCACCACAGCGAGCCGAGGGCGGGACGCAGCGTGCGCGCCCCCATGACAACGCATCGAGCAGACAGATCCTGCAGCGCCGCGGGCGACCGCGTGAAGCCGTGCAGAAGCACCACCGTGCCGCGGATTTCCGCCGAAGACTCAACGGCTTCGATGATGAGGCTCACGGGCCGACGGCGAAACCGCCACTCGCGTCCTCGTACGAGCGCGGGTCCTCACGCGGTTCCAGATGGGTGTGCACCTGAGCACCATGCACCGCCTGCTGCACGGCCTCCTCCACCTGCTCGAGCAGATCGTGCCCCTGAGTGACGGTCCACTCCCCCGGCACCAGCACATGCATCGAGACGAAGCGCTCACGTCCCGCCTCGCGCGTCTGCACGGCGTGGAACTCGACATCCCCCGCCGGGAATCCCGAACTCACGGTTCGCAGGGCAGCCGTGACACCCTCGACCTCCGCGGGCGGCATCGCGTGGTCCATCAGTCCGTTCATCGAATGACGCACGAGGCCGAACCCGGTCCAGAGGATGTTGATAGCGACCGCGATCGCGACGAGCGAGTCAAGGGGCAGCCAGCCGGTGAGCGCCACCAGCCCCACGCCGATGACCACTCCTGCCGACGTCCACACATCCGTCAGCAGATGCTTGCCATCGGCCACGAGGGTGATCGAGCGATGCTGGCGCCCCGCCCGCAGCACAAGGAAGCCGACAGCGCCATTGATCGCCGTCGCCACCAGCGTGATCGCCAGGCCCACACCCAGTTCCTCTAGCGGCTGAGGGTTGAACAGTCGCTGCACGGCCGACGCGACAATGAGTAGCGACGCAACCAGGATCATCAGGCCTTCGGCGCCTGCGGAGAAGTACTCGACCTTGCCGTGCCCGTACTGATGAGTCTCGTCCGCCGGACGGGCAGCAATGCTGATGGCGATGAGCGCCAGTACAGCGGCGACGAGGTTGACGACGGACTCCAGCGCGTCGGACAGCAGGCCCACTGAGCCAGTGAGCAGGTAGGCGGCCGACTTGAGCGCGATGGTCACGACCGCAGCAGCGATGGACAGCCACGCCCACTTCGCCAGCGAGGGAACCGTCTGGACCATCACGGAGCGAGTCTGTCTGCCGCCGCCACATCGGAGCGGAGGTCATCGCGCAATCGGAGGTCGCGGCTCGGGTCGATGCCACAGCAGCGCACGCGTGCCCTTCCGCGAAGGGTCTGGACCACGAGGACAATGGGCACGATGATCGCGAACGCCCCCAGCACGTACGGCATACCCCGATCGTATGCCCCGCATGCGAGGCTGTGCCCGTGACAGACCCACACCCCCCGACAAGCGACCTCGCCAGAAGGGGCATCGCCGATCTCCGGGCCGAGCAGGCCGCTGGCACGCGTTCGTGCCATGGGACGGTAGCTGCACTGCTCGACCGCATCGCAGCCGTCGATGCGGCAGACACCGAGATCGCGCTGCGCTCCGTGCTGCAGACTGCCCCGGATGCGCTTGCCAGCGCGGCGGGTCGCGACGCCGAACGCGCATCCGGCACGCCGCTGGGCCCGCTGCATGGCATTCCTGTCCTCGTGAAGGACAACATCGAGGTCATCGGACTGCGGGGCTCGGCCGGTTCACTCGCCCTCGCGAACCGACCCGTCACCGTGGATGCGCCCCTGATCACCCGGCTTCGACAGGCCGGTGCCGTCATCATCGGCGCCACCAGCCTCTCCGAGTGGGCGAACTTCCGCTCACCGAACTCCGTCAGCGGCTGGTCTGCCCTCGGCGGACTGACCGGCAACCCGTGGGCACTGGACCGAAGCGCTGGCGGTTCGTCGTCCGGATCCGGCGCTGCTGTTGCTGCTGGTCTGGCCCCGATTGCCATCGGAACGGAGACGAACGGCTCGATCACCTGTCCCGCTGCGCTGAACGGTGTCGTCGGCCTCAAGCCCACGGTCGGATCCGTCCCGACAACCGGAGTCGTGCCCATCAGCGCCAGTCAGGACGTGCCCGGTCCTATCGCACGCTCGGTGCGCGATGTGGCAGTGGTCTACGAGGTGCTGTCCGGACGCGACGACTGCCTGAGCGCGTGCGCGTCGGAGGCTGCGGCCGCGCTGCGCGTCGGCACCGTCGGGGCCTGGCTCACCGGGCACCCCGGGACCGACGCTGCCTTCGCCGCCGCCGTCGAGTCACTGGCCCCGCATGTCGCAGGAGTACGTCCGGTCTTCACCGCATTCACCCCCTCGACGGTCGACGACGACCAGGTGACCGTCCTCATCGGAGAACTGCTCGACGACATGGACGCCTACCTGCCGACTCGGCCTGGCGAAGGCGTGCGGAGCCTGGCCGACGTGGTCGCGTTCAATCGCTCGCACGCTGATGCTGAGCTATCGGTCTTCGGGCAGGAGTACTTCGAGCGCGCCGTCGCAGCCGGCGGGCGCGCGGCCAGCGCCTACCTGGCCGCTCGGGCGCGCAATGTCACCTGGGCCCGTGACGAATGCCTCGCACCGGCGATGGCCGATGTCGATGTGCTTATCGCACCCGCCTACCGACCAGCCTGGAAGTCAGACCTCACCCATGGCGATCAGCTCTACGGAGGCGGTGTCGTGTGCACGCCCGCGGCCATCCTCGGCTGGCCCACTCTCACCGTGCCGATGGGGCTGGTCGACGGCCTGCCCGTCGGGATGTCGATCGTCGGACCACCCAACAGCGAGCCTGCCCTGCTCGCCGTTGGCCAGGCACTTGAGCAGGCTCTGGCCCTCGCAGGGACCGCAGCGCTGCAGCCCACGTGGCGGCGGCCAATGCGGGGCTGATCGGCCCCCGAGACAGACATCGGCCGCGTCCCC
>CAJAKT010000124.1 GCA_903940375.1 uncultured bacterium
CCGCAGCGAATCAGGGCACGAATCGGGCGCTGACCGCGCCTCGACCCGCCATGATGAGCAGGTGCCGTCCACTCCGCTCGCGTGCCTCGGCGGGCGCTGGGCGACGGACCTGCAGGAGGTCACCACTGATCTTCGGGCCCTGGATTCAAGCGGGCGCTGGGCAGTCGCCATCCCGTACGAAGGCGCGCCCGTCCTCGCCCGGTTCGGTACCTGGTCCGTCGAGGCGCCGCCGGATGCGGTGGGCCGCTGGTCCGGGCCCTCGGCCGCGGACTGGCGCACCTCGATGGACGAGGCGGCCTACGTGGCCGCAGTCGAGACGACGCGGACGGCCATCGCAGCCGGATCGGTTTATCAGGCCAATGTCTGCCGGGTGATGTCGGCCGTGCTGCCGAGGTCGGACGATGGTGACATCGCCGGTCTGGCGGCGCTCCTTGCCGCGGGGAACCCGTCGCCGTACGGGGGATTCCTGCGGCTTCCCGAGTCGGATATCGCGATCGCCAGCGCCAGTCCCGAGCTATTCCTGCAGATCCGCCCGAGCGCCGAGGGGCAGATCGCCCGGTCCGGACCCATCAAGGGCACGGGTCGAACGGTCGCCGACCTGACGCCCAAGGACACTGCTGAGAACATCATGATCGTTGATCTGGTTCGCAATGACCTGTCGCGTGTGAGCGTCGCCGGCTCCGTCACCGTGCCGACCTTGCTCGAGGTCCAGGAGCACCCTGGTCTCGTCCACCTGGTCTCGTTTGTCGAGGCACGGCTGGCATCGGGGACGTCGTGGCCGCAGCTTCTGGATGCCACGTTCCCGCCGGGATCGATCACGGGTGCGCCCAAGCTTGCGGCCCTGGACCTGATCGCTGCCCTGGAGCCGGTCGAGCGGGAGTTCTACTGCGGGGCACTCGGCTGGGTCGATGCCGACACGGGTGAGGCCGAGCTCGCAGTGGCGATCAGGACCTTCTGGCTTCGCGACGGCATCCTGCGCTTCGGGACTGGCGCCGGCATCACGTGGGGGTCCGATGCAGCGGCCGAATGGCGCGAGACGGAGTTGAAGGCCGAGCGGCTGGTCGGGGTCGCCAGCGGGACATGGCAGGCTGCGGGCCCATGAGCATCTGGGTGGGGCGGCGGGACGGTGGCGGGCTCGTCAACTCCGACGATGCCCGCGTCAACGTGCTCGACCATGGGTTCACGGTTGCCGACGGAGTATTCGAGACGCTGAAGGTGACGGCTGATGGGCCGTTCGCACTGACCCGTCACCTGCGCCGGCTGGTGGCGTCAGCGCGGGCACTGGGTCTCGCCGATCCTGATCTGGATGTCGTGCGCGTGGCCGTTGACGACGTTGTCCGCGCGAATGTCGATGCTCTCGAGGACAACGGTCGTCTGCGCATCACCTACACCGGGGGGATCGCCCCCTTGGGCAGTGATCGGGGCGACGCGGTGCCCACGCTGGTGCTGGCTGTCGCACCGTCAGCCGCGTGGCCAGCGACCACGACGCTCGCGACGGTGCCGTGGACACGGAACGAGCGATCAGCGGTGGCTGGCGTGAAGTCGACCTCGTATGCCGAGAACGTCGTGGCGCTGCGGGAGGCGCACCAGCGGGGTGCGTCGGAGGCGGTCCTCGCGAACACGCGCGGCGAGTTGTGCGAGGGCACGGGCACCAACGTGTTCGTCATCGTCGAGGGTCGCGTGCTGACCCCGCCGCTGTCGAGCGGGTGCCTGGCCGGCATCACGCGTGAACTCGTGCTGGAGTGGTTCGACGCGCACGAGGAAGTACTGCCGATCGGCGTGCTGGCGGATGCCGACGAAGTCTTCATCACGTCGAGCACGCGCAACGTGCATCCCGTCGTTCGCGTCGACGATCGTCAATGGCCGGAAGCAGGGCCGATCGCTCGCGAACTGCAGGCGTCCTTCGACGCGCGCGCTGCGCTCGACATCGACACCTGACCGTCCGACGCGAGTCGGTCAGGCGAGCGTCCCGATCTTGTACGGCTTGAGTGCCGCACTGGCCGATGACGACCCACGATGCTCTCCGTTGTAGGCCGATGTGCCGTCCTTGCCGCACATCCCGATGATTCTCGCGCTGCCGCCCGGGTGCCTGCTGATGTAGCCGGTGAGGTTGTAGACGCGACCGTTGACGATCGACCAGCAGTCGGTGGGCTGATTGTGCTTCTTCACCTGCGACACCGGGTAGGTCTTCGTCGGGGTGGAAGCGTTAGCGGGGGTCGCCAGTGGCACGGCCACCATGATGACCACGCCTGCTGCGGCCATGTGCTTGGCGAACACTGCATTCCACGTCATGACGGCTCTCCCCGGAATCGGCGGCTGCCAAGAATGACTGCCTGCACCCACGGTATCCCCGTGTCCGTGCATGCACGAAGGGCCCCGGCGGTTCGCCGGGGCCCTTCGTCGTGACGTGCTGTGCGGTTATCGAGCCCGGTAGGAGCGATCCAGCCGGAACGCGTTCCACGAGCCTGCGATGCCCGGCGCGCGAGCAGTCACATTGCACTGGCCGGCCCGCTGGAGCTGCAGGTTGACCGCACCGTTGGACGGATACCGGAGCCGGCAGCGGTTGCCGCCACTGGTGACCCGCCACGTGACGTTCTGTCCCGCGTTGGTCTGGCCCTGGGGCGGATTCTGCAGGCGGATCGTGCGACCCGTGCTGAAGTTCCCGGAGTTCGGAGCCGCGAGCGCTGCAGTCTGATTGCCGGGGACCATCGAGACGGTGTAGCCCTGCTGAACACCGGCGTAGCCGTTGCCACCGGGGCTGGTCGCGACGAGGTTGCACTGGCCGGAGCCCGTGTCAATCACGATCGACAGGCCAGACACCTGGCAGGGGCCGCTCTCGCTCAGGGTCACGGCCGCGCCCGAGAGGGTCGAGGCAGCGAACGTGAACGTCGCCCCGTTGGGCAGGGTGTAGACGCCATTCGGCGCCCACGGGCCGACACCCGGCTGCGTCAGGGAGATGACGTCCCTAGATGCCGGGCCAGCAACGACGGTGACACTCGACGACG
>CAJAKT010000125.1 GCA_903940375.1 uncultured bacterium
ATGCCAGTACCAGCCACGCCACCGAACGTCACGGAACCGGTGGCGCCGAGAATCCCGTCATACCCGGTGCCGGACATGCTGACTCGTGTCCCGCCCGAAAGCGGACCCTTTCCCGTGACAGCGGGTGTCACGGTGGGGGTGTAGGCCACGACCCCGATGTAGGTCATGCTGTTTTCGCTGATGGGTCGGGTCGTGATCGCCAGTTCGTAGCCTGCGTCGGAACTCGAGGGTGTGTAAGTGTTGTACGGCGTCGCGGCACCACTCTTCACCAACTCCCAGGTGGTTCCTCCGGAGGAGTACCTCGTGCGGTACCAGGATGGGTGAACTGAATCCGTCCAACCGGGGGTCAAGTTCGTGCAGTCGCTGACCGGCCAGCCCGAGGTGTTGCTGAACTGCGCTGTCAATGCCTGGCCTACGGCGGGCCGCTGGGCAACTGAGAAGTAGGCGACACAGACGGCGGAGGCACTCGGCGCGACCGCAGTCGCGAGTCCGCATGCACCGAGCGTCAGGGCGAGAATCAGTGCCATGCGCCGGCCTAGAGCTCGCGATCGCGAACCGATTCCCCCCATGCGCCAGCCCACTCATCCAGATCCCCGCGCGCACCTTGCGCGTCGGGATCTGGTGACACTACGTCGGCGTGATGAGGCGGACCAAGCGGAATCGGCCCTGTGCGGCGTATTGGGGTGCTAGCACCCCATGAGAGGCGAGAGCCCGTGACGCGGATGATGCGCCGAGTGCAGCGATCGCGCTGCGCATGGCTCGTGAACTGCATCCGTGCGTTGCCGTGCTCGATCTCGATCTGGGCGAGAGGCCTACCGGCATTGATCTCGCACACGGACTGCGCGCGCTCAATCCCGCGATCGACATCAAGCGACTTGACCTGCAGGCGACCCCCGATCGGAACCAGCGCGTGATGATCGCGCAGGCCGTGGCCTCCGGATCAGCCGAAGCTGTCGACATGGATCCGATCGAGCTGGATCCCATGCGCTGCCAGCACGTCCTGAACGGCCTTCACCATCGGCGGGGGACCGGCGAGGTAGACCACGCCTGCGACGGGGGCCCACTCGTGGTCATCGCCGCTGCCGAGCAGTTCCGTGAGCACTTCGGTCACGAAGCCGCGCGTTCCCTCCCACGAGTTGTCCGCCTGGACGAGTGCACCATGCAGGTTTGCCTGCGGCAGGCGCTCGATGAGTTGCTGCAGTTCGTCCCAGCACACAAGTTCCTCGCGCGTGGCGGCGCCGTAGAGAACATGCACGGGGCGGGTCGCCCACCTCGGATCAACGCTGATGCTTCGGAGGAGCGAAAGGACCGCCGAGATGCCCGTCCCGCCAGCGATGAGCAGTGCCGGCCTGTTGCGGTCGCGCAGCCACATGTCCCCGTACGGCAGTTCAATGGGGATCTGGTCACCGACGCGAAGGTCGAAGACGCGATTACTGCCAGGGCGTCCGGCATAGCGCTTCACGATGAACTCGACGTGCTCGGTGCCGGGAAGGTTCGACATGGAGTAGCACCGGTGAAGGTCGGGATGGAGTTCGAGGACGCCGTACTGGCCCGGGCGGAACTGCGCGATGGTGCGCTCGCCGGCCGTGGTCAGGGCGAATCGCAGTTCGCGGATGTCCGGTCCCAGATCGCGCACGGCAACAAGAGTGCCGACGTGATCGACGACCGGTCGCTCGTCGGGAGGATCCGCGTCGATCGTCGTCGCCTTGATGACGACATCGGTGGCCGGGGTCGACTGGCACATGAGGTACCTGCGACGTCGCACGTCACGCGCGTCGATCGCGGGCGCCTCGGGGAACAGCGACTCGAGATCACCATCGACGAGGGTGGCCCGGCAGCGACCGCAGCTTCCCCACCCGCACTCGAACGGAAGCCAGTGGCCCGACCGCCGGGCGGCATTGAGGATGCTCTCACCGGGCGCGACGGTGAAGCTCAGGGCAGAACCGTCGAGGGTGACCCGGAAGCCCGAGCCACCCTCGACGTTCATGGTTCTACCGACTCCTTGCTTCTACAGCCCGGAGGCGGCGAGCAGGTCGGCCCGCGCCTTCGCGGCCGCGGTGACGACCGCAGCAGTGTCGGCACCGGGGAGCAGCGTTGCGTACGACGACACCAGGGCATCGGCCGCTGGAGTCCACGCCGCGACCCAGGTCGACAGGACCTCGGCCAGGGCAGGGTTGTTCGCCACTGCGTAGCGGACCAGCTCTGCGGTCCAGTCCTTGGACCGTTCGGCATCGCGATGGAACTCCGCCAACAGCAGGGCCAGCAGCTCGTCGTCGTTCTCGGCGGCGAGCGCCGCCAGCGAGTCGCCCAGGAGCGAGTCGATGGCCGGCTTGATGACCAGGTCGAGTGCCGCGAAGGCCTCGCCCCAGTCGTACACGCCGAGGAGCTCCTCGAGTGCCTTGCGCATCGGCTGCCAGGCCTCGCCCTTCTCCCACGCAGCGCGCGCGGCGTCGGTGGAGGCGATGGACTCGCCGTGCGCGTTGGCCAGCCACTTGGTGAGGTAGGCCAGCCGCTGGACCCGACGCATCTCGTCGGCCGCCTGGAAGTTCGACGCATTGATGATGAAGGCCGTCGGGGCCATCTGCGCGACGTACAGGGCGGTCATCTGCATGATGTGCAGCGGGAACCGGAGCGGCACGACCGCGTTCGTCAGCGTCGACACCCACTCTGGGCTCAGGCTTTCGACGCTGCTCGCTGACTCATGGTGATCGATGAGGCCGTCGAGGTACGTCTCGCGATCATGCTGCAGCATGACGTAGTCGGAGTACGTCAGCTTGGCGGGATCGCGGTAACCCTCCCAGTCGTCGACGTTGAAGACCGAGCCCTCGCGGTGAGTGAGGTACCACTCGTTGATCGGTGCGTCGGGACTCATCTCGAAGGGGGCCGGCTCGCGACGGAAGTGGTAGGCGAACTGGCTCGCCGTCACTTCGTACACGCTCGGTCGACGCTTCACGTCACCGAGGAGGCTCCACGTCTTCGGCGCCTTGCGCTCTCTCGTTGCCATGTCAGTCCTCCCTCTCCAGGTACCAGACAACCTCTTCGTCGCCCACGAGCATGCGTCCGGCGAATCCGGCCAGCTGGGGCTCGATCTGATGCAGTTGCATCGACTTGCCGAGTGCGTCCTCGAGGCTTGCTCGCGTCAAGAGGCAGCGGCCGGGCGTGGTGATGCGGATGTAGCCGCCCTGGTCGTCGACATCGACGTCGACGTCGGGGTTGTCGGTCTCGATGGCGGTGATCATCGCCTCCGCGAGACTGGCGTCCATTCCTCGGACCACCGGCCCCACCATCTTCGTTTGCGTTGTCATCAATCTCCTTCGGCAGTCTCGAAGCGGTTGTGGTGCCGGACGCCGTCCTGGGGGATACCCACGACGATCTCGTCGCCTTCGACCTTCACCGCGAATTCATAGAGCTGGCAGCCCATCGGGTTCACGCCCGAGCCGTCGGCCAGGTCGAACTCCCAGCTGTGTCCAGGACACAGGAGGCGGTTGGTGTCGGGGTCGAACTTGCCGTCTGCCAGGAGGATCTCCTGGTGGGGGCACATCCCCTGGAACGCCTTGACCGGGTTGTCGAACGCGTGCACGAGCAGGACTTGCTCACCCTCGACTTCGACGTCGAGGATGTCGCCCTCCCATAGGTCGTCGGCATCGGCTGCCTTGACCCAGCGGATGTCGACCGTCATGCGTACACAGCCTCCAGGACGTCCATCGGCGCGATCCCTGCCGTTTCGATGGTGGCGTCGTCGGGCAGCAGATCACCCTGGTAACGCACGCGCAACGGACGATCCTGCGCAGCGACGCGCTTGCCGACGCCGTGGTACGCGATCGCCTGGGCGACCTCGCTCATCGGCTGCTCGGAGTCGACGAGGGCGAGCACCACGACGAAGTCGCCCTCGGTGATGCCTTGTACAGGAAACGGAGCCATGATGATTCCTCTCTCGCCTAGGCCGACTTGGTGGCCGGGGGAACCGGACCAGCCCAGTCGTAGTCGGTTCCGTCGACACCGCACTCCTCGGGCGAAAGGCCCATGTAGGCAAGTGCGCCGGGGATGTCAGGAGGCTGGATCCAGCCGGAGAGCAGGCGGTCGATGATGGACAGGTGACCGGCGAAGGTCTCCGGCTGCATCTCGAACACCCACTTGCACGGCTCGGAGCAGAAGGTGTACTTCCGGCCGTTGTACTCCACGACGTACGGCAGCGGGCTCTCCAGGTAGCCGGCCGCGTACCCGGCGGGCGTGCACACCGGAAGCTGGCAGCTGTTGCACACGACCGGGAAGGTCTCGGGCAGCGTGAGCTCGGGGTGGCCGTCGCGCACGTTCTGGCCCATGGTGTCCCAGTACTTGCCGAACGACGCATTCCAGCCTGGGTACTTCTCCTCGAGCCACTCGCGCTCGGCCGGGCCGACACCAGCGACCGGATTCCACCAGACGGTGGGGCGCCAGAAGTACACGCCGAGGTGGTAGGCGTGGTGGGTCCAGTTCATCTCGTTGAGCAGCTGATCCCAGTACCACGGCTTCTCGAGTCCGAAGTCGCGGAACTGATCGATGAACTGCTTATTGATGAACTCGTCCATGAACTCCTTGAACGAGTGCGTGCGGTTCTCGAGCGGCGTGTAGTAGTCCATCGAGAAGCCGGTGAGCAGTGCGAAGAGCTTCCACGCCCGCCAGAACATCCGGTCGAGGAGATCCTGCGCGACGTCTGCCTTGCCCGCCTTCGTCAGCACCTTGATCGTCGGCTCGCCCTGCTGCGCGTGACGCGCCTCGTCCGTCTGAATCGACGAGATGAGCGCGCCGAAGTCGAAGTCACCGGCCTTCATCGCGTCCGCGGCCATGCCGAGGAACTGAAGATTCGTGAATCCGGTCTCGAAGGTGAAGGTCAGCTGGATGGCCATCGACACTGCGTCATTGGCGAGGAACATGTCGTCGAACAGGTGACGCGCTGCGATGACGCCCCACTCGTTCGTGTGGTACGCCTTGTGTGCCCAGTCGAACTTCGGCTCCTTTGCGAGCGCCTGATACGGGATGTACGTCTGCAACTGGCCGTGACGCGTCTCGTCGAGGGTTCCGAACGTCGCCATGTTGCGCCACGCAGCGGCGCGACCGAAACGCGCCATGCGGGCCTCGCCGATGCCGGCCTGGTACTCCGCGACGGCGATGGCGCCGTAGTGCGCGATCACGGCCGCCCGCCAGCCAGGCTCCAGGTTGTCCCAGATGTCGGAGCGGTTGAGGACGTTGTTGACCGAGTACACGCCGGCGTCCTTGCCGGCCTGGTTGTGCACGTACTCCGAGTAGGTGATCTTGTACGGCTCGTCCCACGCCCACCAGTCGTGGGCGGGAACGCCGAAGCTGTTCGACAGCTGGGGCGGGAAGGCCTCGTCCTCCGTTATGTAGGACAGGTCCCAGTTCATGTCACGCGTGAGGTCGTACCACTCCGAGCGGGGTAGGCGTGGCATCACATCTCCTTCCAGGGCACCGAGTATCAGGTGGCGTTGAGCATGGATGTCTGCGCCGCCTGTGACAACGCCCTCGCAGAGCCAACCAAGGACGTTCGTTAGCCGTTCCCGGCTAGTCCGCAAACAACCCTGAAGCCACACAAAGCAGACACTGGGGTGTGGTGAAAGCCACACCCCCCATGGGCTCCCTGTGCTAAACCTTGCCCCAAGGGAAGGGGCGTGCGGCATGTCGATGGAGCATGATCCACAGGGCCTGGGCCTAGAGCACGGCGACCACGTCTGCGGGTTCTACTACTCGCCGGAAGAGCGGGACGCGATGCTGCTGCCATATCTCCGGGAGGGCCTGCAGCGCGGGGACAAGTGCGTCGCCGTCGTCGACTCGACGCGGCCTGAGGAGCTGATGCTCCGGATCGAGGGCGCTGCCGAGGCCGCGGAGTCCGGCCAGCTTGAAGTGTTCGACTCCGACGAGACCTACCTGCAGACCGGCACGTTCGATCCCGACCTCACGATCGACTTCTGGGAGGTGCGTGCGAAGCAGCTCGTCGACGAAGGCGAGTTCGACTTCATCCGGCTGACGGGCGAGTTGTCGTGGCTGGACCGCTCCGATACTCCGCGCGAGAGCATCGTGCGCTACGAGTCGTGGGCCGATCAGTTCGTCCTGCGTTACCCGATGACGATCCTGTGCCTGTACGACCTGCGCCGCATGGGCAGTAGCGTGATGATGGATCTCCTGCGCACGCACCCGAAGCTGCTGCTCGGCGGCCTGCTCCTTGAGAACCCGCACCACATCTCGAGCGACGACTTCAGCGCCGCCTGATCGTATACACCATGACGGCATTGGAGACACGCCCGCGAAATGCGCGCGGGTCTGAGCCCGAGACCGAGTGGGCGCTGCGCGAGCAGCTCTCCAATCTGCGTGGGCTCCTCGCGCTGTCGATGGTGATGACCGAGCGACGTCAGCTCGACGAGATCCTCCACCTCGCCACCACGGCCATTCCTGCACTGGTTTCCGCGCGGGCCCTGGGCGTGCACCTGCTGATCGGTGATGGCGCGCGGTGGCACGAGATGAATCCCTGGCTGGAGAGTCCCGCAGCGCGCGCCGACGTTCTGTCGCAACTCCACACGCTGCCGCGCGCTGGCGGTCCACTGACGATCGCGGGCGAGCCGTGGGTGTGGGCGTTCGGACTGCCGAGTCCCGTCGAGCAGATCGGCTCGCTCATCGTGGCTGCTGACAGGGCCCCCTCCGAGGCAGACCTGCTGCTCCTTCGTTCGCTTGCCCAGCAGACCGGCATCGCGCTGGCGAACGCACGGCTGCACGCCAGCCACAAGGATGCCAACGAACAACTCAGCGAGACCGTCGGCGCGCTTCGGCATCAGACCGCCATCCATGATCGATTCACGCAGGTGGCCCTTGTCGGCGGCGGGTATCAGGGCGTCGTCGATGCCCTGTGCGAGCTCACCGGACTGCCGTCCGCGATCGAGGACCGCGCCGGTCAGGTGATCGCGAGCGCCGACCCATCCGGGGCACCCGTCAAGCGCGCCGTCTTCAACACCAAGCGCGAGGCGTTGATCCTGGGTGCCGCCCGCTCCGGTCGGCCGATGCGGGCCGGCGATCGACTGCTCACCGTCGTCCGCCCGCACCCCGACGTCATCGGTGTGCTGATGGTCGTGGACCCGAGCAACCTCGCCGGGCACCAGGAGGAGGTGGCGTTGGAACACGGCGCGACGGTGCTGGCGATCGAATTGGCGAGACTGCACGGTCTTGCCGAGACCGAGCTGCGCCTCGGGCGCAACCTCGTCTCGGATCTGGTGAACGGTCGGGCCGAGGATGCCGTCTCCCGTGCACAGGCTCTCGGCCACGATCTGCAAAGGCCGCACCGCGTCATTGTCCTGGAGGTCGACCCGAGGTGGAAGTCTCCTGACGACGCACTCCTCGACGTGCGCGAGACCCTGAGCGGTGGCGTGGCGACCCGCCCTAACCAGCCAGCCCCGCTCCTGATGCAGTCGGGAAGCTCGATCGTCGCGCTCGTCACGGCGAAGTCGGCCGAGTCGGACGTGATGGAGACGCTGCATGGCGCTGGCGGACGACGTTCACGGGTCGGGATCGGGAGCGTCTGCCACTCGCCCGACGACTTCCCGCGCTCGTATCGCGAGGCGCAGGTGGCGCTGAAGCTGGCGCAGACGTCTCGGGCCGGCAGCGGCATCATGAAGTACGACGACCTAGGCGTGTACCAACTGCTGTCCGAGGTGGCCGACCCTGGTGCACTCGACAGCTTCGTTCGCCGTTGGCTGGGTCCGCTACTCGCCTACGACTCGGCGCACGGCAGCGACCTGGTGGCGACGCTGTCCACCCATCTCGAGGCGGGCGGAAACTACGACGCCACGGCCCAGCAGCTGACCATCGGCCGCAGCACCGTGCGCTATCGGGTTCGACGGATCCAGGAACTGACTGCCCTGAACCTCAGCGACCCCGACACGCGCTTCCAGTTGCAGTTGGCGACCCGCGCGTGGGCGACCATCAACGCGTTGACGCAGGGTCCGCGAGCCAATCCCTAGCTTCGCCGACGGCCCGCAGGGAACCACGCTCGGCCTGCATGCCCACGTGCCGTGGCGTAGTGCCATTGGGACAGGCTGCCGTGCTTGCGGATGCCGCTGAGGTTTCGTCGGTGCGCTGGAGTCGGTGGCTCTAGCGGGAGATCTCGGGCAGCCGACGGTTCAGGACGAAGCCGACGAGACCCGACACGACGAGGATGACCAGCAGGATCACGAGCGCCAGGCCACTTGCCATTCCGCTGGTGTTGGCCGGGTCGTCGGGGCACATGCCGATGCCGCACTCGGGGATCACGGACACGGTGATGACGACGACGTAGATCGAGAACCAGGTGATGACGGCGAGGGTGACGGCCCGCAGGGGA
>CAJAKT010000126.1 GCA_903940375.1 uncultured bacterium
CCCGAGCGCAAGATGGGCGCAACGGCGTCGCCGACCGCTCAGGTGATTCTCGACAACGTGCGCGTCGATGCCGACCGATTGATGGGCACCGAGGGCGGCGGCTTCACTGTCGCGCTCGCGGCCCTTGATGCCGGCCGCCTCGGCATCGCGGCCTGCGCCGTCGGGCTCGCGCAAGCGGCCCTCGATGCAGCGGCCACCTACGCGGACGAGCGGAAGCAGTTCGGTCGCTCCATCGCCGAGTTCCAGGGGATCTCGTTCATGCTCGCCGACATGGCGACAGCAGTGGCCGGCGCGCGTGCCCTGTACCTCGAGGCCGCTCGCCTGAAGGATGCTGGCCTGCCCTTCGGAACGATGGCGGCCATGGCCAAGCTCGCTGCCACGGATGCCGCCATGAAGGTCACCACCGATGCCATCCAGGTGCTCGGCGGGGCGGGCTACACCCAGGATTTCCCGGTCGAGCGGTACTTCCGCGAGGCGAAGGCGCTCCAGATCGTCGAGGGAACCAACCAGGTGCAGCGTGTTGTCATCGGCCGCGCATTGGCTCGTCGGCGAACCGAATCGTGACGTCACCCGTCTGGGCGTCGACGGAGCGCGTGCTGCTCCACGGCGGCACCATCTATTCGCCGGTCAGCCCGTTTGCCACGGCCATGCTCATCGACGGCGACCGCATCGCCTGGCTTGGCGAGGACTCCGCTGCACAGGCTCACCGCGACTCGGCTCATCGCACGATCGACCTTCGCGGGGCACTGGTCACGCCAGGCTTCGTTGATGCACATGTCCACGCCACGAGCACCGGACTGATGCTGACGGGCCTGGACCTCACGCAGACGACGTCGCTGGCGCACATGCTGTCGCTGCTGGAATCGCGGGCACGTCAGCTCCATGGCGCCACGATCATCGGCCATGGCTGGGACGAGACACGCTGGCCCGAAGGCCGTCCCCCCACGCGTGCCGAGATCGACCGCGCGACGTGGGGGAGTGTCGCCTATCTCTCCCGTGTGGATGTCCATTCCGCGGTCGTGTCGAGTGCTCTCGTGGCCATGGTTCCCGGAGTTCGGAATCTCGCAGGCTTCGATGCCGCTGGTCCGCTGAGTCAGCAGGCGCATCACGCCGTCCGTGACCACATCCTTGGCGGCATCGATGCACCTGCGCGCCGCGCAGCCCATGCCGTGATGCGCGAGCACGCCGCGTCACTCGGCATCGTTGCCATGCACGAGATGGCCGGACCCACGATCTCCAGCGAGGACGATCTACGAGAGCTGCTGTCAACGGCCGCGGCCGATGCTGGTCCCCTCGTCACCGGGTACTGGGGTGAGCTTGCCGCCGACGGGGGTATCGAACGTGCCCGTGACCTCGGCGCGGTCGGCGTGGCCGGCGATCTGTTTGTCGACGGTGCCATCGGATCGCGCACGGCCTGCATGTGCTCCCCGTATTCGGACGATCAGGCGACGACGGGCGCCCAGTACCTGTCCGCGGACGACGTCGCGGCACATGTCATCGCCGCCACCCAGGCCGGCATGCAGGCTGGGTTCCACGTCATCGGTGACGGCGCGGCCCGTTCCGTGATCGACGGATTGCGCGCGGCTGAGGCGCTGCTCGGCGCTGGCGCTATCCGTTCGCTCGGGCACCGGCTCGAGCATGCGGAGTGCCTCTCCGACATGGACATCACTGCGTTGGTGGACCTCGGAATCACGGCCAGCATGCAGCCCATGTTCGACGGCCTGTGGGGTGGGCCCGGTGGGATGTACGAGCAGCGACTCGGCGCGGAGCGGGCACACCGCATGAACCGCTTCGCCGATCTCCAGTCGGCGGGCGTCCTGCTGGCCTTCGGCTCCGATGCACCCGTCACTGACGTCGGGCCGTGGCAGGCCGTGCGCGCGGCGATGCAC
>CAJAKT010000127.1 GCA_903940375.1 uncultured bacterium
CCGTCGCACCGGGCCAGCCCATCGTCCGGCTGCATCCCATCGCGCAGGAGGCACACGCATGAGCGCGACCATCACGCCATCCGTCGGCGCCGAGTACGCGCGCATCCTGTCCGTCGGCGCCTACCGTCCGGCCCGCATCGTTCCCAACTCCGAGATCGTCGACCTGATCGACTCGTCCGACGAGTGGATCCGCGAGCGCTCCGGCATCATCGAGCGCCGCTACGCAGCCAAGGACGAGTCCGTCGTCGACCTCGCCGTCTCGGCTGCACTCGTGGCCCTCGAGCGCTCCGGGATTGCCGCCGACCAGATCGGCATGGTGCTGATCGGCACGGTCACCCATCCGTACCCCACCCCGTCGGCCGCAGCAGAGGTCGCCGACCGCATCGGCGCACTCAATGCGGCAGCCGTCGATCTCTCCGCCGCCTGCGCGGGCTTCTGTTACGGCCTCGCGATCGCCAATGACCTCATCCGCGGTGGCAGCGCGCGCTATGTGCTCCTCATCGGCGTCGAGAAGCTGACCGACTGGGTCAACCCCGCCGATCGCGGTACCGCATTCCTGTTCGCCGACGGTGCCGGTGCAGTCGTCGTCGGCCCGTCCGACACTCCCGGCATCGGTCCCGTCGTCTGGGGTGCCGATGGCTCGCAGAAGGACGCCATCACGATGACGCAGTCGCTCATCGACTACCGCGACAACGGCGGCCCGATCTTCCCGACTCTCGAGATGCAGGGGCAGCAGGTGTTCCGCTGGGCCGTTGGCGAGATGGCGAAGGCCTGCCAGCGCGCCCTCGACGTAGCCGGTGTCAGCGCCGACGACCTCGACGCCTTCATCCCCCATCAGGCGAACATGCGCATCACCGATGCCATGGTTCGGGCCCTGAAGCTGCCTGGGCATGTGCCCGTGGCCCGCGACATCGCCTACACCGGTAACACCTCAGCGGCATCGGTACCGTTGGCGATGGATCGGATGCTCGAGACCGGCGAGGCCCCGCATGGCGGAACCGCGCTGCTCATCGGCTTCGGTGCCGGCCTCGTCTACGCGTCGCAGGTCGTCATCCTTCCCTAGCAACCGTCCGATCATCCAGACCGCTCGACCGCTCGACCGCATGACCGCTCGACTGCTCGCCCGCACCACATGTCCACAAACAGAACCCGAAAGGAAAGAACATGAGCCAGGAGATTCTCGATGGCCTCGCCGTCATCGTCAACGAGGTTGCCGGCGTTCCCGTCGAAGACGTCCAGACCGACAAGTCGTTCGTCGACGATCTGGACATCGACTCACTGTCGATGGTCGAGGTTGTCATGGCGGCCGAGGACAAGTGGGGCGTGAAGATCCCCGACAGCGAGGTCAAGAACCTCAAGACCGTCGGCGACGCCGTCAACTACATCTCGGCCAACAAGTAGTCATCACCACACCGTGCCGGTCTTGAGGTTGGCGGCGTTCCGGACACCCGGAACCGCCACCAACCTCAAGGCCGACGGGAACGCACTTCGGGAGGAACAGGCATGACGCGTCAGGTCGTAGTCACCGGACTGGGCATGACCTCGCCGGTCGGCGGGGATGTGGCCAGCAGTTGGCAGAACGTGCTCGCCGGCGTGTCCGGCATCAGCGTGATCGAGGCACCCTGGGCCGATGTCCAGCCGTCCAAGATCGCCGGGTTCATGGCCGTTGACCCCGCCGATGTGCTCGACCGCGTCGAGGCCCGCAAGCTCGACCGCTCCCAGCAGGCCGCTCTCGTCGCCGCCCGCGAGGCGTGGGCCGATGCCGGCTCGCCCCAGGTCGACCCCGAGCGCCTCGGTGCCGTCATCGCCACCGGCATGGGCGGCCTCACCTCCCTGATGAACAGCTATGACACCCTTCTTGAGCGGGGTCCGTCGCGCATCTCCCCCCACATGGTCACGCAGATCATGCCCAATGGCTCGGCCGCGATCGTCGGCCTCGAGGTCGGCGCCCGCGCCGGCGTCCACACTCCCGTCAGCGCCTGCGCATCCGGCGCCGAAGCCGTCTCATACGCCGCGCGGATGATCCAGACCGGACGCGCCGACGTCGTCATCTGCGGCGGCACCGAGGCCGTCATCCACCCCATCACGATGGCCGGGTTCGGCGCGATGCGCGCCCTGTCGACCCGCAATGACGATCCGACCGCGGCCTCGCGGCCCTACGACATCGACCGTGACGGCTTCGTCATGGGCGAGGGCGCCGGCGTGCTGGTGCTCGAGTCCGCCGAGTTCGCTGCCGCGCGCGGCGCCACCGTCATCGGCATCTACGGCGGTTCCGGGCTCACGTCCGACGGCCACCACATCGCGCAGCCCGATCCGGAGGGCCACGGCGCCGCGCGTGCCATGACCCTCGCGGTCGAGGATGCCGGCCTGACGATGGCCGACGTTGTCCACGTCAACGCGCACGCCACCTCCACCCCGCAAGGTGACATCGCGGAGTCGGTGGCCATCCGCGGTGCACTCGGCTCGTACACCGACAGCGTGGTCATCACCGGCACCAAGTCGATGACCGGCCACCTGCTCGGCGGCGCCG
>CAJAKT010000128.1 GCA_903940375.1 uncultured bacterium
CTACATCTACGACTTCTCCTTCCCCGAAGAGGACGGCAAGCCCAACCCCCATCTGTGGACGGACCCGCTGTACGCGATCAAGTACGCGGCCGTCATCCGCGACGAGTTCACGAAGCTCGACCCGGCGAGCGCCTCGTACTTCGCCGACAACTACGAGGCCTTTGCGGCCAAGGCCACCGAACTTGCAGATGCCGTGCGTGCCGACCAGCAGACGGTCCCCGACGGGAGTCTGAAGCTGCTGACGTACCACGACGCGTATGCGTACTTCGCCGATCACTTCGGATGGCAGGTGATCGGTGCACTCCAGCCGAAGAACTTCTCCGATCCGACTCCGTCCGAGGTTGCTGCACTCATCGACCAGGTCTCGGCGCAGCAGGTGCCGACGATCTTCGGCTCCGAGGTATTCCCGTCGACGGTGCTGGAGGAGATCGGTCGCGCGACGGGTGCCCGTTACGAGGACTCACTTCGCGACGACGACCTCCCCGGCATCCCGGGCGACGCGGACCACTCATGGCTTGGACTGATGAAGTACGACTTCGCCACGATGATCCGAGGCCTCGGCGGCGATCCGAAGGCGATCGATGCGATCGACGTTTCCAGCACCGTGCCCGACCGCGCGACGTACCCGCAGTGATCCCGGAGGCGTCATGACAGGCACGGGCGTCGGCCCTGAGCTGATCCGGCTCGACGGCGCCGCGGCGAGCTACGGCCACCACCGCGTCCTCACCGACGTGTCCTTCCACGTTCACGAGGATCAGTTCACGGGCATCGTGGGGCCGTCGGGCGCCGGCAAGACCACGCTCCTGAGGCTTGTCCTGGGCACGCTGAAGCCGGTGGCGGGCGAGGTGTTCAGACGCCCCGACCTGCGCGTCGCCTATGTGCCGCAGCTGGAGACCGTCAACTGGAACTTCCCCGTCACCGTCATGGAGTGCGTCCTGATGTCGCGCACCCGCGGGCGTCGGCTGCCGTGGGCGAGCCGGCAGGAGAAGGCAGACGTGCACGCAGTTCTCGACCGGCTCGGGATCGGCGGGCTGGCGGAACGCCACATTCGTCAACTGTCCGGAGGTCAGCAGCAGCGGATGTTCCTGGCCCGAGCGCTGCTTCGTCAGCCGCAGTTGCTGCTCATGGACGAGCCGACGAGCGGCGTCGACGTGTCGACACGGCACGACATCCTGCACCTGCTCGCCGACCTGCACGAGGACGGCGTGGCCATCGTCCTGACGACCCACGACCTCAACGGCATGGCCGCCCATCTGCCGCATCTGGTCTGCGTCAACCACCGAATCGTGGCCGACGGGACTCCCAGCGAAGTCATCACGCCGGCCGTGCTCGAGCAGACATTCGGTGCCCGCATGGAAGTACTCGAGCATCTGGGTATGCGCGTCGTGGTCGACGAGGCACCCTCGAACTACCTGGCGGGAGGGGCCTGACATGGAGACGTTGCTCGAACCCCTGGCCTATGCCTTCTTCCAGAAGGGGTTGATCGTCGCTGGCCTCTCCGGCGCGCTGCTCGGCCTCATCGGCGTGTACATCGTCCTGCGCGGCATGAGCTACATCGGTCATGGCCTGTCGCACTCGATCTTCGGCGGCTTCGCGGCGGCGCAGTTGTTTGCTGCCCAGTTCTATGCGCTGGCCGCAGGGCTCTGGGGGATCGCATCCGCACTGGCGATCACGGTCGTGGTGAAGAAGAGCCGAGTCGGAGCCGACGCCGCTATCGGTGTCATCACCATCGCGTCGTTCGCGCTCGGCGTGGCCCTCTTCGCCAAGTTCGGTAGCAGCGGACCGTCATTCGACAATGCGCTCTTCGGCAGCATCCTCGGCATCAGCGTCGGTCAGATCGTGGGGCTGGTCGCCGTGGCGATCCTGACCTCGGCATTCGTGTTCCTGCGTTACCGCGCCCTGCTGTTCAGCACGTTCGACCCGGAAGTAGCCGCGGTGTCCGGTGTGCGCGTCAACCGGGTCGAGGCGGCGCTCATGATCGTGCTGTCGCTGGCCATCCTCGCGACCTTGACGGTCATCGGTGTGACCCTCGTCGCGGCCATGCTCGTGATCCCGGCGGTCATTGCCCGGATGCTCACCGACTCGTTCGGGCGCATGCTCGCGTACAGCACCGCGATCGGCTTCGCCAGCGGGCTTGTCGGCATGTACCTGAGCTACTACGCGGGCGTGCCCTCGGGCACGATGATCGTTCTCGTGGGGGCCACGGTATTCGTGATCGTCCTGGCCATCACTGGCGGACGCGGCCTCCGGCGCTCGGCGGGCCTCGACAGCCACTCCGAGGACCTGCTGGCGGAGCGGGCGGCGTAGTCTTGGGACCCATGTCCGACGTAACGCCCAGCGGCGCACCCAGTAGCGCACCCGCCCCGGCCCTGTCGATCGTCGATCTGCAGGCCGAGGTAGCGGCTGCTCGCGAGGAACTGGTGGCCTCGCTCTCCACGCTGAAGGCTCAGACGGCACCCAAGGCCATGCTGCAGCGGGGTGGCCGATCCATCACGGGCTGGTTCACCGACGAGTTCGGCGGGGTGCGTCCGGAGCGCGTCGCGATGGCCGGTGCGGTCGTCGTCGGACTCGTGGCGTTGCGCCTCATCACCCGTCGACGCTGAAGGCAGCGACCTCCGTGACTGCCCTCGACCACGATGCCGTGGCGTCCGTTGACCTGTCGCCGGATACGACCCCCAATGCCGACGGATCCGTGCCCATCAAGCTGCTGCACGATCGCGTCCTCGTTCGCGAGGACAACGACGGACGTGAACGCAAGTCGATGGGGGGCATCGTCATTCCGGTCACCGCGCAGGTGGGTCGCCGGCTCTCGTGGGCCAAAGTGGTTGCCATCGGGCCGAATGTCCGCAGCCTCGAGTTGGGCGATCGGGTGCTGTTCGAGCCGGAGGAGCGGGGCCTCGTCGAGCTTCAGGGCATCGACTACATCCTCCTCAGAGAACGCGACGTGCATGCGGTCGCGGCATCGAGGCACAGCACGTCGGGCACGGGGCTCTACCTCTGATGGTGGCCGACGGTCGTGATCGCCCGGTTCTCGTCGGGGGCACCGGTCGTAGCGGTTCGACGATCGTCGGACACCTCCTCGACCACCATCCGGAGCTGACCCTCACGCGGCCGATGGAGGTCCGCTTCATCGCCGGTAATGACGGCTTCGCGGATGCCTTGTCCGTCGCTCTCCGCAAGCCCGGGTCTGCCCGGGCGCGGGCTGCGAGCGAACTGGCCGTCGACCGCCTGCTCAACCGTTGGTTCGAGCGGGCACCCCAGGTCGGTCTGCATACGTCGATGTCGCGTTCCGACGTGGCCGACTGGGCGCAGCAGTACCTCACGGACGTCGACGGTGATCCCGTGACCGCTACCCGCGCACTGGTGATGACGATCATGGATCGCATCGCTGCCACGCTCGGCGCGAACCGGCTCGTCGACACCACACCGGCAAACGCCCGCAAGGCCGACCGTCTCGAGCCGATCTACCCGCAGTCCTCGGTGGTTGTCGTCACCCGCGACGGGCGCGATGTGGCCGCGTCATTCGTCAGCCAGTCCTTCGGCCCTGACGACGTATTCGATGCGCTCATCCAGTGGGAGCAGCGCATGCTCCGGACGCACGCGGCCGTCGCAGCCTGCCGTCCCGGCCGGGTGCTGACGATCGAGCTGATGGACCTGGTCGTCACGCGTCGCGCCGAGACCCTGGAACGCTTGTGCTCCTTCCTCAGCCTTCCGGTCGATGAGGAAATGGTGCAGTGGTTCGACGCCAACGTGACTCCCGAAGGCGCCCATCCGGGTCGCTGGCGACGTGATTTCGACGAGGCCACCTGCCTGCGGATCGACGCTGTCTACGCCGAATCGGTCGAGCGGCTGCAGGCGGCGGGCGTCGACATCCCGGGCTAGTGCTGCAGGGGCAAATGGCCGAGCGCCTCGACTCCATACCGCGGCGTCACACCCAGCAGCGGGTGTGACGTCCGTGTATGGAGTCAGCGGGTCTGGCGGCGCAGGGTGCGGCCACTCCGGGCTAGTGCAGTGGGGGCAATTGGCCGAGCGCGACCACGATGTGATTACATCTCCACCACAACTGAATACCTCATCCAGAGGGGCAGAGGGATACGGCCCGTTGAAGCCCCGGCAACCTATTCGGTGAATCTCGTTAGCGAGGCCACCCGGACGTGGTGCCAACTCCGACCTGTTAACCAGGGCAGATGAGAAGAGAGGCCTCGTCATGACTGCTCAGCTACAAACTCCCGCCCCGTCGCTCGGTGCTGCCTACGCACTGAAGTGCCGTGAGTGCGGTGCCACGACTGATCTCGATGCCAGTTACGCCTGCATGGAGTGCTTCGGTCCGCTCGAGGTTGCCTACGTGCCCAAGGTGCTCACGCGGGAGGTGATTGAGGCGGGCCCTGGCTCGATGTGGCGCTACGAGGCCCTCCTGCCGGTCGAGCCGGGTGCGGGCTCGCGCCCGGGGCTGCAGCCGGGCCTCACCCGCCTGGTTCGCGCGGACAATCTGGCCGCGGCCCTGGGAGCCCGTGCGGTGTGGGTCAAGGACGACTCCGGTAACCCCACGCACTCCTTCAAGGACCGGGTCGTTGCGGTGGCACTGGAGAACGGCCGCCGGCTGGGGTACCGGACGATCGCCTGCGCTTCGACCGGCAACCTGGCCAATGCGGTAGCAGCTGCGGCCGCCCGGGCAGGACTCGACTCCGTGGTGTTCGTGCCGTCAAACCTCGAGGCCGGCAAGATCGTCACCACTGCGGTCTACGGCGGGACGCTTGTGGCCATCAACGGCAACTACGACGATGTCAACCGGCTGTGCTCGGAGATCGCGTCAAACCGTGACTGGGGCTTCGTCAACGTCAACCTGCGGCCCTACTACGCCGAGGGCAGCAAGACGGTCGGGTTCGAGATCGCGGAGCAGCTCGGATGGCGCCTGCCCGACGCGGTCGTGTCGCCGGTGGCATCGGGATCGCTGCTCACGAAGGTCGACAAGGCATTCCGGGAGTTCGTCGACCTCGGTCTCGTCGAGGCGCGCGATTACCAGGTGTTCGGCGCGCAGGCGACTGGGTGCTCGCCGGTGTCGCGCGCATTCCAGGACGGACATGACGTGATCCGGCCGGTCAAGCCAGACACCATTGCCAAGTCACTTGCCATCGGCAATCCCGCGGACGGTCCGTACGCGCTCGATGTGGTGCGCAAGACCGGCGGTGCCATCGCCGATGTGTCCGATGAGGAGATCGTCGAAGGCATCAAGCTGCTGGCTCGCACGGAGGGCATCTTCGCCGAGACCGCGGGCGGTGTGGTGGTCGCCACGTATCGCAAACTGCTCGCTCAGGGGCTCATCGATCCGCAGGCTGAAGTCGTTCTGCTCAACACCGGCGACGGACTCAAGACCCTCGATGCCGTTGCCCCCACGTCCCAGCCCACCTTCACGATCTCGCCGTCATATGACGACTTCGAAACCAACTACGCAGGAGTGACCGCATGAGCATTTCCGTCAAGGTTCCGACCATCCTGCGCACGTACACCGGCGGCACCGCAGATGTCACGGTCAACGGCGCCACGCTGGCTGACGCGCTGACCGATCTCGATGTGCAGTATCCCGGCATCGGCGCACGCGTCCTGGATGACGAAGGCCGACTGCGCCGTTTCGTCAATGTGTACGTCAACGACGACGATGTGCGCTTCCTGGAGAACCTGCAGACGCCGACGCCGGATGGCACCAGCATCTCGATCATCCCTGCTGTTGCCGGCGGCTGACCGACTCCACACTGCAGCGTCATACCCAGCCGCGGGTGTGACGCTGCGCTATGGACTCAGCGGGTCGGGCCGCACAACACGACCCGCACTTCACATGGTGCGCCGCGAGGGACTTGAACCCCCAACCCGCTGATTAAGAGTCAGCTGCTCTGCCAGTTGAGCTAGCGGCGCGCGAGGAGAAACGCTACCACTGCCCATCGGGTGCTGACACCCGCCCCTCGGGCAGCGGGTCCGATGCGTCAGCGCGCGTGGTGGCGATAGCCCCGGGTCGTCTGCACGTCGCGGATCTCGTCCTCCGAGACGCGGTACTTCTCGGCCGTCCAACTGAGGAGGTGCTCGTAAGCGTTCGACTCATCCAGGACCGTGAGCGCTGCCCAGTCGCGCGGGTTGGAGCTCCGCTGCGCACGGACAACAGCATGCCGCCAGGCCTGCTCGTGCGCATACGCGAGGACGGAACTATTGATGAGCTTCGGTCGCACGGATGCCGTGTCATCGGCTTCGAACTGCTGCGAGCGTCCCTCCTGAACGAAGGAGTCGATGTACTGCTTGTACCAGTACTCGACCTGGCGAATGGCATCCGCGGCCTGCCCACCGGTGTTCGTCGTCCCGCCTCCCGCACGCAGACTCATATGACTGAGTCTGCCCCGAAGAGCGGCCTTTGGAAAGTCACGACGCGCCTGTCTCCCGCTGGCCGGCAGTATCATCGCCGGCATGACAGCCGTTGTGCGCGTGGGTGTTGCCGGGGTTGGCCGGATCGGGCGGATGCATGCTTCGATTCTCGAGCGGCAGACTCCGCGGGCAACAGTCGTGGCAGTTGCTGATGCCTTCGAAGACACGGCAGCGACGGTTGCTGCCGAACTTCAGGTGCGCTCGATGTCGGTTGACGAGCTCATCGCCTCACCGGGCATCGACGCGATCGCCATCTGCACGCCGAGTGATACGCACACCGACCTGATCGTGGCCGCGGCAGCGGCGGGCAAGGCTGTCTTCTGCGAGAAGCCGGTGAGCACCGACCTTGCTGAGGTCGATCGAGCACTGTCGGCCGTCGAGCGAAGTGGCATCCCCTTCATGGTGGGCTTCAATCGCCGCTTCGACCCGGGCCATCGCTCGGTGCACCACGCGGTCCAGTCCGGAGCCGTGGGCGATGTCCAGCTCGCGCGCATCACGAGCCGCGATCCGGCTCTCCCGCCCCCCGGCTACGTGGAGGGGAGTGGCGGCATCTTCGTCGATATGACCATCCATGACTTCGACATGGCGAGGTACGTCGTCGGCTCGCCCGTTGTCGAGGTATTCGCCAAGGGAGCCGTGCTGATCGACCCTGCCATCGGTGCGGCAGGCGACGTCGATACGGCTGTCGTCGTCCTGACCCACGCGAACGGAGCCATCACCACCATCGACAACAGTCGCCAGGCGGTCTACGGCTACGACCAGCGAGTCGAAGTCATGGGCAGCAAGGGCATGGCGACATCGGACAACGTCCTCAAGGACAACGGCCGGATCTTCACGTCGGAGGGTGTCCGGGGAGCCAATCTCCAGCACTTCTTCCTCGAGCGCTACCGAGAGTCATTCGTCAACGAGTGGCTGGCGTTCATCGACTATGTCGCTGACGGTGGCCCATCGCCGGTCCCCGGATCGGCCGGACGCGCGCCCGTCGTCATCGGGCAGGCCGCGTGGCAGTCCGTGCGTGAGGGCCGAGCGATTGCGATAGACGAGGGCTGATCAGCCAGTCACTGCAGCGGAGATGGCGCGCCCCAGCACGGCCTGCCCGGCCGGGTTCGGATGGAAGGACGCGGACGTGAAGCCACTCAGTGCCGTGAAGGGGAAGACCCATGCGGTGTCGCCGGCGCACACCCCGTGTCCTTCAGGGGTGGAGCCTGATGCTGACCAGGCTCCGATGACGGGCTGCCAGCCGGGGATGCGGGCGCTGGCCGCCAGTTGCTGGTTCAGCGATCCGCTGGCGACGGAGAGTGTGACGCTGCCACCGCGCGTCAGGGGATAGACGTAGGCGGCTGGCGGAGCGGGGTTCAGGATCGTCTCGCGGGCCCAGGCGAAGTCGCGCTGCGGGATCGTCAGGTAGGTGCACGGCTGGCCATCGGCGGCGCGGGTGATATCGGGGTAGAGCGAGGGAAGCACCCGGGCATTGGCGGAAAGTGGGATGCCCGGCACGGTGCGGCCATCGGTCAGCACGCAGGGTGCAGCGCCGAGGCAGGACGCGATTCGATCGAGACTGCCCGGCAGTGTGGCCGTCTTGGCCTGGACGCCGTCCTGCACGGTCGGATAGCTGCTCAGCGGCGCCGACGTCGCGCGCACGGTCGGGCAGTTCGCGTTGAGGGCGCACGTCGCGAGCAGCGAGGTGAAGCCGACATCGTTCCCTCCGATCGAGAGGAGGACGAGATCGGCGGCCCGGCCACCGAGGATCGCGGTTGCCTGCTCGATCTGGCTCGCGGACTGACGCGCGCCGACCTGGGCACCGAGGATGCCGCGGTCGACGGTCGCACCGGAACAGGCGAGGAACACCAGGGTCACTGAGGTCGCAGGGGAGGACTTCTCCAGTGTCAGTGCGGCCTGCGCGGGTGCAGCGCGAGTGCTGCGGTGACACGCATCGTCGTCCCAGTAGGGCGTGAAGGTTCCTGCCTGCCTGAGCCACGCCTCGACATTGCGCGGATTGCCCTCGCCGGACGCGTAGGAGTCACCCAGCGCGACGACGAGAATATTCGACACTGTTGCGGGGATGACGATCTCGTCGCGGCGGCCGTGGCCGGCCACCTCGAGAACGAATGTGTACTCGGCCTCGGGCAGGAAGATCGTCTGCCGGCAGGCCTTGCGGGTGAGCGGTTTCCACGTGATGCGGGATACGACGGTGTCGGCCTGTCTGATCGTCCATCGGAACCGGTCGCCAGTCGAGGTGCAGGCGTTGAGGCTGACGGGGAACCCGCGAGGCGAGAGGTACCACGATGTCGTGCCGCTGATGAGGCGCTCGTTCGGCTGGGCAATGCGGTTGCCGGCGCCCACGAAGGTGGCGGCCGGCTGGAGTGAGAGCGCACCCCTGCGGGGCACGCCGCCGTCCCCGTCGATGAAACCGTCGCCGTTGGCGTCCTTGACCTGCGAGACCATCGACCACGAACCCTTGGCCCGCACGGAACCATCGGCGGAGGCGGTCTCGGCCGCTACGAGAGCGAGTGCGGTCATGGCTGCAACGGCAGTGAGGGCCACGAGTCTGCGCACTCGGCCAGAGTACGTGCACGGAGTGTGGAATCCTCGTGCAGGGAGAGGGGGGTGAGATGGTCAGGGCGCCGGACAGTCGTGCGAACATCCTTGCCGTCTGCCTGATTGTCGTCATCATCGTCGCTGTTCAGCTCGCGCTGCCGGGCTCGGTGACCATCGGCCCGCTGTGGCTGGTACCCCTCCTTGAATTGACAGGGATCCCGATCGTCCTGGTCCTGAGCAGGGCAGCAGGGGCAGATGCCCCCGGTGTCCGGCGGGTGATGAACGCGTACCTCGGCCTCCTCGTCGCGGCATGCGTCATGAATGCGCTTCTGCTGCTGGTGTCGATGCTTCAGGGGGACGACACCGACGGCGTGTACCTGCTGCTTGCGGGGTTCGGCGTGCTTGCGATCAACGTCCTGAGTTTCGGGCTGGTGTACTGGTGGCTCGATGGCGGCGGCCCCGTCAGTCGGATCGCCGGGCATGTCGGCAATCCCGACTTCCTGTTCCCTCAGCAGGCATCCGCGACGACATGGCAGCCGGGGCTGATCGACTACCTGTTCACGGCCTATACGAACATCATTGCCTTCAGCCCGACCGACACGATGCCACTCACGCACCGGGTGAAGATCCTCTTCACGGTCCAGTCATCCACCGCTCTGCTGACGATCGTCATCACTCTGAGCCGAGCCATCAACCTGATCCCGGGTGCGAACGCGCCAGGGTAGGTCGCCGGCCGGCTAGGGAATGAGCCGCACGGGTGTCTCCGTGAGGGTGAGTGGCCCGTCGATAGGGGTGCACTCGTTAGCGGTCGAGCACACCTGCGCGAAGCCGTCAGGAGCGGTCAGGGTGCCGCTCTCGTCATCGGCCCAGGCGACGATCGACGGGATCCCGTCGCGGTCGATCGGGCAGGAGCTGACGGATCCGTCATCGGTGCATCCCGTGGTCGTCGCGCCGACAGCCCACTGCTCGACGATGCGAAGCCCCTGCACGCCACCGGAGTCATTTGTCAGCTGCAGGCCGAGAAGCGGGTACGGCTTGGGAGTCCAGATGTACCAGTACGTGCGGGCGATACCCAGCGACAGCGAGTCGAAGGCCGTCTGCACGACCCAGTCGCGTGCGGTGGCACCGGTGATGGCCAGATGCGGGTTCTCGGGGCCGGGTCCGGCCAGTCCGTAGTTCAGCTCGGTGTCCCAGACGGGGAGGTCTGGCGCGTTGGCTGCAGCCAGAGCGTCCGTGACCTGGGTGATGTAGGCCGCCCGTTCGTCGGTCGTGCCCTTGCTGGCGGGGTACATGTGCGCCGCGAACACGTCGATGGGCCAGTCCAGGGCGGCGAGCGCGGCCAGATAGCGGGTGAAGAAGCGCGTGAAGGCACCCTCCAGTCGGACCGTGGTGCTCGCCGCGACGACAGTCGCCTTCGGGTCGATGGTGTGGATGATGTCTGATGCGCGCTTGGTGAGGTCGGCCATCTGCTCGGGGGTGCCGTTCCAGAACATCGCGAGGCTGGCTTCATTCCAGATCTGGTACGAGCTGATCCGGCCCTTGTACCGGGTGACCACGGCGCGGACGAAGGCGTCCCACGCACTCACGCTCTTCGGAGCGGAGGCGGCGCCGGGAACCGGGTAGTCACCGGGCTTGATGCGCTTGGCATTCCACGTCGGGGTCGAGCCCAGCACGAGCAGGATGTCCGTGACCTTGTGAGCCTCGGCGTTCTTCACGGACCGGTCCAAGAGCGCCCAGTTGTACTGGCCCTTGACCGACTCGACCTGTGACCACGCGGTGCCGGCGTCCCACAGGCGCAGTGACCTGAATGGCACGTTGCTGTCGGGCCAGGCACCGTCCTGGACTCCGGCGACGTGCATTCCGGTGATGGTCGCGGGGATGCGAACCGCCGGACCGACGGCCGCTGTGGCGGACGGAGAGGGCGACGCCGATACCGAAGCCGATGGCATCGCGGAAACGGATGCGCTGGCGGCCGGGGATGGCGTGGTCGAAGGCTGGTCCGACGAGCTCGAACTGCAGCCGGCGAGCAGGACGGCCAGCGTTACGGCGGGGACGAGGGCAGAGGCGAGATAGGGGCGGCGCACGTCAGCAGCCTACGTCGGTGCCCTCGGGTCAGGCGGAGGTGTCCTGCCAGCCCAGCAGGTCAGCCACCTGTGTCGGGAGGGTCAAGGGATCGAAGGGCTTGCGCAGCACTCCCGCGACCGGCAGCGACCGAAGCCGGTCGACATCGCTCTCCACGACACCGGCAGTCAGGAAGATGACGGGGATGGCGAAGGCATTCGCGTCGGCGCGAATCTCGGCCAGGGTGGCGGGACCGTCCATGCCGGGCATCATGACGTCGAGAACGATGGCATCGGGCAGGTCCTCAGTCAGGGCAGCGAGGCAAGCGGCCCCCGATTCAGCGGCGCGGACATCGTGCCCCCCGACCCGGGACAGACTCATGACGGCCAGGCGCCGTACGTCGTCATCGTCGTCGACGACGAGGATCTTCTTGCTCATCAGGCCTCTCCGTCCGCAGTTGCCTGAATCGCCAGGGGCAGTACGACGGTGAAGGTGCTGCCTTCACCGAGTGTGCTCTCGACGTTGATTCGACCGCCGCTGCGGGTGACGATCTCACGTGCGATCGCGAGCCCGAGACCTGTTCCGCCCTCGCGGCGAGAGTCACCCGACTCCACCTGACCGAATCGGTCGAACACGGAATCAAGCTGGTCCGCCGGGATGCCGCGTCCGCTGTCGGTGACCGAGATGTGCACCGCACCCTCGACGCGAGTCGTCGTCACTGTCACTGATGACCCATTGTTGCTGAACTTGATGGCGTTGCCCAGCAAGTTGGTCAGCACCTGGACGAGCCGGTGGGGGTCGACGTGGACAGCGAGATCAGCATCGTCGTGGGTGCTCGAGACAACCAGCGTGACTTCGGCGGCAGTGGCGGCTCCGGTCATGCTGGAAACGGCTTGCTGAGCGAGCGTGGCTGCGCTCACATCGGCGGGAGCCAGCGGCATCCGTCCGGCATCGAGACGCTCGAGGTCGAGGATGTCATTGACAAGCTGCCCCAGGCGCTCGCTGTTGTTGACGGCCATCTCCATGAGTTCCTGCTGATCGTCGTTGAGCGGCCCCAGGATTCCGGAGTTGAGCATCTGCAGACTCCCCTTGATCGATGTCAGGGGTGTCCTGAGCTCGTGGCTGACAACCGAAACGAACTGGGTCTTCAGCTGATCCACGGCCTGCCGTTCGGAAACATCACGGAACGACAGCACGGCTCCCGTCACGGTTGCGTCGACGAGCAGAGGCGAAGTGATCATCTCCACGGGGAAGGTGGTGCCATCGCGTCGGACGTAGACCTGATCAGGGATCAGGCCCGCGCTACCACTGCTGATCAGCTCGCGAACAGGGCAGTCATGCCAGGGAAAGGGCGTGCCATCGGGATGCTCGTGGTGTGCGATGTCGTGGAAGCGCCGGCCAAGGAGGTCGCTCTCGCGGCAGCGCAGCATGCGGCGGGCTGACAGGTTCGCGAAGAGGACGAAGCCATCGCGGTCGAGCCCGACGATGCCGTCACCCGCCGAGTCCAGAACCAGCTCCGTAACCTGCCGCTGACGGTCGATAGCGGTGACGAGAATCTGGATCCGCATGACGGCAAGGATGATGACGGCGACAGCGGCGAGGGCCAGGAGCAGAGTGGGCTGACTGGCACTGTCCCACAGCCGGACGACCACAAGCGATGGGACAGCGATAACACCGATCGCGAGAATCGCCAGCCGTGTCGTGGTCACTCGTGAATCCGGGCGCTGTCGGGGACGGGCGAGCGACCCCGCGCTCGGCAGCGTCGCCGCTGCGGCCATGACCATAAGTGCTGCGACGTGGAGCGCATCGAGCCAGCCGTGCGTGACAGCCGCGCCGGGAATCACCAGGGTGACGTCGCGGATGACGTCGGCGGTCAGGGTGAATCCGAAGGAGACGGCGAGGAGGGACATCGCTGGTTGAGGGCGTCCGCCACCGACGAGGAGCCAGATGAGGCCGCTCAGAACCGCGAGATCGAGGATGGGGTAGGCCGCGCCAACGGCGATGGCCCAGCCGTCTAGTCCCGGACTATCAAGCACTGGGACGATGAGGAAGAGCCCGAAGATGGATGCCGCAGCGACGGTGAGGATGGACGAGTCGATCCACGCTTCTCGGTCGCGTCCGGGGTTGAGCCGGTGGATGAGCAGGCCCAAGGCCGCGAAGACCGGGATGTAGGCGGCGAGGAACAGGAAGTCGGCTGGGGCGGGAAACGCCGTCTCGCCGCCGGCCGTCGGATCGTGGTACCCGAAAGGCCCGATCGCGACGAACGTCATGGCCTGGAACGCGAGCAGGAGCCACCAGATTGAGCGCACGCTGCTGGGCATTGTCAGAGCGGCGCCGAACAGGAGTACGAGGGAGACGAGCGACGAGGACAGGAAGAGGAATTCCCACAGGGGTGATCCGTAGGGGAAGGCAATAAGACCGACGAGGGTGATGAAGCCGACTCCGACGCCCGGCAGCCACCACCGTGAGCGCGGCGGCTGGGTCTCGTCCGGCGGGTCGGTGCGTCGACGCGCCCGGTCAGCATTGCCACCGAACGACCAGAACTTCATGGGGGCTGCCTCATCTGCTCAATGGCCCAGTGGGGCCCGCACGCTCACGGAATGCTACCGAGCACGCGGGCTAGGGTGCCGCTGAGACGCACGCAGGCAGGAGGGTTGCTCGGATGGTCCTCGTGGCGCCCACCTGGGATGACGCATGGCGAGCCGCGCATGACGCGGGCCGAATGCTTCCGACCGTGGTTGTCCCCGTGGGTGATGCAGACCGACGGGTGCTGGCGGCGGACATTCGCGCCCGAACGCCCCTGCCGCCGCGGGATGCGTCCGCGATGGATGGCTGGGCGGTCTGTGGTGCGGGACCATGGCAGGTCGTCGGTGATGTGCTCGCCGGACAGGATCGGCGGGAGGGGCTTCGGCCCGGTCAGGCGGCCGGGATCGCGACGGGTGCGGCGCTGCCGCCCGGTACATCGGGGGTGCTTCGTTCGGAACACGGAAGCCTCGATGCCGGTGGGCTCCTTCATGGAACGGTCGGCGAGGGGACCGACATCCGCCCCCAAGGTGAGGAGGCCGAGTTCGGCGAACTGCTGATTCCGGCGGGGACAGTGCTCACACCTGTGCACCTGGGACTCGCTGCGGCCGGTGGGCATGACGAACTCGAGGTTGTCCGAAGGCCGACGGTGGCGTTCCTGGTCTTCGGTGACGAGTTGCTTCACACGGGTCAGGCGCGTGACGGGAAGATCCGTGACAGCCTTGGTGCGCAGGTTCCGGCATGGCTCGAGCGGATGGGATTCGAGGTCGTGCGCGTCGCGTGGGTACCCGATAAGCGCGATGCCCATGTCCAGGCGCTCCTGGAGTGCGCGGATGCGGATGTGGTTGTCACCTCGGGTGGCACGGCGCAGGGTCCAGTCGACTTCCTGCGCATTGCCCTTGCCGACACCGAAGGTGAGCTGGTGATCGACACGGTCGAGGCTCGTCCGGGTTCCCCGATGGTCCTGGGCCAGTGGCCCGGTCAGCGTTGGCTGATCGGCCTGCCCGGCAATCCGCAGGCTGCCATCGTTGCGTTGCTGACACTCGGTGTGCCGCTGTTCGACGCGCTGAACGGCCGCCCTCTCACCGAGCTCGACACGCGAAACATCTCCGCGGCAATCACGTCGAGGGGAAGTAGGACACGCCTGGTGCCCTGCACCGACAGGGCCGGTATTGCATCGCCTACGGACTTCATCGGCTCCGGGATGCTGCGTGGCCTTGCAGCCAGCACCGGTTTCGCGGTCGTGGCCGGAGGCCAGGGGAAGGTCGGAAGTACGGTGCGCTGGCTGCCGCTGCCGTAATGGGGACGCGGTCTACTCGGCCGCGGACCAGCCGTCAGCGAGTGCCTCAATCCGTCGACGTGCATCCTCCAGGTCGGCGCCGCCCGCGACAGCAATCCCGAGCAGGTAGGTCGTGACGGGTGCGGCCGGCCGGGCGACGCCATGTGCTGCGACGCGCGCGACGTCGAGGATCGCATCGACATCGACAGCTGCGTCGATGCCCAATTCGGTTCGGACGGCGTCGATCCAGGTGTCCATCACGGTTGCTCCTCGGTGTGGGTAGGTCGACGAGTGATCACGGTACTGCTGGTGGCTCGTCCTGCGCGCGCGTCAGATCGTCCGGAGTGTCGATGTCGGCGAGCAACGCCGATTGCCGCGAATCGAGATGCCACTCGTCGACGGCGGCGAGCGCAACGAGGATCCGCACGGCCTGTCCCTGCGGATCGCCGAGCTCATTGATCGTGCGCCGCAGAGCCGCGGTGCGCCATGCGCTGCAGAGCATCTGCTGACGGCCGTCGATGGTCACGGGGACGAGCGCATCGGCTGACAGCAGCGCGAACCGTTCCATCAGTTCCGTGATGATCGGCGCGCACCACGGCATGTCGGTGGCGACGATGACGGCGTTCGACGTCGCTACTTCTGTCAGCGCTGCGGCGATTCCGGCGACGGGGCCACCACCCGCGGGTGACTCCTGGCGGAAGGTGACGGGCCTGCTTGTCGGTCGTTCGACCCCGGCAACAATCACCGGCATGTCCGCGGGGAGCCCCCCGAGGAGCCGATCGAGTGCCGATGTGCCGTTGACGAGCAGCCCGGCTTTGTCAGCCCCGCCCAGCCGCTGACCAGCACCCCCGGCGAGGACGATGACGGACCAAAGGCGTGTCGGGTTCACGGCTGCAGCCTGCCACCCGCACGTCAGGCGCGCTTCCAGACGAGGGAGCCCTTGACCTTCCGGCAGACGAGGGTCTTGCCCTGATAGGTGACCTTGGTGCCGGACTTCTTGCACGCTGTTCCAGGCTTGCCGACCTTGCTCGACGACGGGACGCTGCCCCGCGCCAGCGTCAGAATCCCGTTGGTGATGTGGGAATCGTCGTAGGCTCCCTGCGGCGCGTAGCCGTACCAGACACGAAGTCGGCCATTGATGAGATTGAGGTTCGGGTCGAAGGCGCTGACGCCGGCAGGGGCATAGAGGGGTGTCGATCGCAGGGTCCAGTCGATGCCGTCCGGTGAACTCATGATGTGCAGCTGCTGCGTTCCCCTGCCCATGTCGGACGACACCATCAGGTAGGTGCTGTCGGGCATCACGATGACGGACGGGTCGACGATGTCCTCGGTCGTCGGGTGGAGCCCGGTGATCGCCGTCCAGGAGAGGCCGTCCGGTGAGGTGGCCATGTGCACGCCGTGACCGCCGGTCATCGTGACGTAGTACATGAGGTAGCTGCCGTCGGGCTTGCGAACGATGTCGGGGACTCCGCAGCCGAGGTCGTCGAAGAGCGTCCCCGGCTGGGTGGTCCACGTGACCAGGTCCGTCGAGGTGGCGTAGTAGAGGGACTTGCGCTGCTGGGAGCACTGCACGGTTGACGCGACCCCTTGTGCAATCCCGCCGAAGTACATCCGGTAGTTCCCGGGACCGAGCTTGATGACGGTGGGGTCGAAGCCGCGGGGGAGGGTGGCTCCTGCGACCTCCGACCAGGTTGAACCGTCGGTGGAGGAGTACATCCGCATGTTCGGCACGGATGGTGCCCACATGTAGTACGTGCCGGTTTCGTCCTCGAAGTACACGTCCGGCGAGACCCCGGGGGGTGAGGTCGGGTTCGGAGGCGTCGCCGCCAGCGTGGCGCCGGCGATGGTGCTCGCGTCAGCCGTGAGGAGGTCTGCGGCGCTGGAGGGCGGTGCGGTGAGGCCGATGAGCGACGCGGCGATGAGGCTCGCGAGCCCCGTGCGAACGAGTAGTCCTGTGCGTGCCATGGTCTCTCCTAGCTCGCGGGTCCGGATTGCGACGGGCTGGACGCAGCGTAGGGAATGGCGCGAGGCTGTCGCGCGCTGATCCGCTCCTTTCCGCTGCCGAGAGTGACGGCCGGCTACTCGGTGGGTACGCGCGCTGGGAACAGTGCGGTGCCCACGAGGCCCACCGCGAGCACGATGACCCCTGCGACGATGGTGTCCAGGATGCGGTTTCGGATCAGCATCTGGATGGGCTGGCCGAGCAGGTCGAACAGTCCGAGCATGAAGATCGTGATGCCGATGACGGCGAGCGAGTAGTTCGCCCGGAGCAGCCACACGGAGATGAACGCTCCCATCGCGATGACGGCCGCCACTTCGTACCCGTGCAAATCGAGCACTGTGCCGACGAACCACATGGCGACTGCACCGAGAAGCGTGCCCGTGATCCTCGCCGCGACCTTGGTTACCGTGCCGTGGCGGTCAGGAAGCGTGACCCAGGCGATGACGATCGGTATCCAGTTGGCATGCGGGTGGAGGTCGCGCTGCTCGATCACGACGCCGATGACGATGGCGGCGGTGAGTCGCATCGCGTGAAGACGGAAGAGATCGCGACGCGCCCAGTGTTCGCGCAGGCGGGCCGCGACGGATGGTCGGGGATCACGCCGCAGCATGTGTCGTGGCCGGGTCAGCAACGTGAAGACCACCGTGGCCAAGGTCTGGATGAGGGCTCCGATCGCCACCATTCCCGCGTTCCTCAGCACATCGGCGGTTGTCGCCACCGGAACGGAGAAGGCGTTGAAGATGACCAGCGTCAGCACTCCGATGATCGCCCCACGCGGCCCGAGCGAAGCGGCGTACCCGCAGGCGAAGGCGACCACTGCAGCGCACACGATCAGCACAGCTGCGTTGCCGGCCACCAACCCTCCGATTGAGGTGGCCAGCGTCAGCCACATGGTGGTCCACAACATCGTCCGCCAGCGCTGCCCGACATGCTCGCCGGTGTCGGCGACGGCGGCGAAGAAGCCTCCCAACGCGAGGGGGATGGCATCGCGCAGGCTGCCGGACGCAACGGCGAACACGGTGATCGCGACGGTGACGACGGCAGACCTCAGCGCGATGCCGGGCAGCAGGCGTTCGCGGTCTATCCGGGTCAGTTCATGGACCCAGCCGTTCGGACCGATAAGGGAGAAGCCCGTGCCGCCGGACGGATGGGTCGCGTGCATCGTGGCAGCCTGCCACAGGCAGCTGGTGCCCACGGCCCGTTCGCCGAGGCCGAAGGTGTCGCTGAGCCGGGTAGGAAGGGCAAGGCCCGGGCCACCGCATGCGGGTGTCCCGGGCCTTCATCAGGATGTGATGGCGCCCTATCAGATTGATGCGTCCCGGAGGGCTTGTGCGAGTTGATCGAGATAGTTCTCCACGATGTTGCGCAGACCAGCGATTGACGGCCAGATTTCGCAGGATCGCATCGAAGGCCATGTTCGCGATCTCATGGTCGTCGCTGCCCAGGAAGATGCGATAGTCCCGGCATCGGTCGACAGCCGCCAGGATGTCGTCGAACCTCTCGTTCGATGAACGACTCACATGGCTACGGCGTGATCGATCTAGCCTGCATCCGCGCCGGCGTTCGCCTCGGCCACTCGGGCAACGGATCCGAAGAGCCGTCGTCGCCCTCGTCGCCCGAACCTCAGCGGAGATGTCTGTCGTGGACATGCCCGCGGGGTACTCCAGCAGCCAAAACTGCAAGGACTTCGTTGGGGTGAGTGACGGGACTTGAAGCGGTCCCTCCTTCTCAGGGAGCGAGAGGGAATACACCATTCGTAGGAGAACTGCGGGACCCAATCGCGCGAGGTGTGCTCCCGTGGGGAGCGCCCACAACGCCACACGGAGCGTGACGGGGCAGACCCCCGGACTACCCCCGGTTCGGGGAGTCACGAAGGCGTGCGCCTACGGCGGGTCTGGTGCTTGGCTGGTGCCTCCGCGATGAGGCCATCGATCAGCTGCGTCAGTGAGGTCGCGAATGCGATCTCGTTCTCCGCTTCAACGTCTGCCGTGCTGGCGAGTGCGGCGTTCAGGTCCTGATCGCCAGCGATGCGCATGCGCCTCAGTCGGCTGTCCAGGTGCGTGGGCTGGTTGGCGAAGTCGAACAGGGTCGATCCGACGACGAACGTCTCCAACTGCCGGTAGGCCCGCGACATCAGCGGCCCGCTGAGTCCCAAGGCCCGCAGCCACCCGAGGGTTAGCGTGGTGACTGCACTGGTTGCGGGCCCTTGGCTGGCGGCTTGGGTCATGATCTGGCTGAGGCACGGATGCTCCAGCGCCTGCGCCCGGAACCCCAGTGCCGAAGCCAACAGGGCTTCCCGGGGCTCCAGGTCGGGGGGCAACCGGTCGTAGATCTCGCCCAGCAGCCGCTCGC
>CAJAKT010000129.1 GCA_903940375.1 uncultured bacterium
CCACCATGGCGAGGAGGAAGGCCCAGATGGTCGTCGTGATGACGCGGGCGAACAGGAGCTGCCAGCGAGAGGCCTTGCCCAGCAGCCACACGGCCGCCCCACCGTCGTAGGCGAAGCCGTTCGCCCCCAGGACGGCGGCGGCAGCAGCTGTCACGAAGAACGCGATGCTGGCCGTCACGGCCTGACCGCCGCTGCGCACGAGGAGCGGAGTCAGCACCGCGGTGACCAGGGTGCTGCGGGCCATGACCGACCTGCTGACACCGGCGAGCATGACCACGAGGAGGGCTGCGAACGCTGCACGCGGGACGCGGATGGTGCGCCCCGGCCTGACGACCTGCTCAGCCGGTCGGTTGAGCGCCCAGCCGCCGAGGAGGGCGGCCAGCCCGGTGAGCACGAGCACGCCGAGGTACACCGGCTGGGTGGTGGCGGCGAGCCACCACGCACCGGGCCCGAGGCCGCTTGACGCCAGCACCGTGGCGGTCAGGAGGACGGCGCCCGCGACGGAGATGAGGGCGATGGTGGGGCCGACGCGGACGACGAGGATTGCCGACGCTGCGCCGCTCAGCTGCCCGCAGGCTAAGCCGTTCCAGGCCAGGGCCAGTCCAGCGAGCCAGCCGGGCCAGCCGGCCGTCGCTGCTCCGACCAGCGCGATCGCCGGCACGAAGAGCCCGGGACCCGCGTCGGTGAGCGACGAGGCGAACCGGGTTCCGAATCGGAAGGATTTGCCGGCACCGGCGGCCGCTAGGGCCATCGGATCGTCGCTCTCACCACCGCCGAGGGCGGGCAGCAGCGCCAGCGCCGACCAGAGCCCGGCGGCCAGCGGCAGCATCTGCTCGACGGTGATGCCGGCATCCGCGGCATACGGCTGCATCGCAGCGGTGAGCATGGCCAGGCCGTGCATGACGATGGTGCCGATGACGGCTCCGACGGCAAAGGCCCGCGAGGTGCGCCAGCCGTTGCGCAGCTGATGGTGCATGCCGAGGCGGACATCGGCCGTGGCGGAGCTCACCTGCTGCCCATCAGGCCGGCGGATCCGGGTTGGCCAGCCGCGACCACGCCGCCTTGAGGGTCCCGTGCTCCCGCAGCAGGTCCGCGGTGGGATGCGGGCCGGCGAGATGGTGGTGCTGGAAGACGGCCACGTCGTCGGCGATGACGGCGGCATCGAGGAGGTGGGTCGTGAGCACGACAGCGGCACCCGCGGCGCGCGCCTCGACCAGCAGTTCGGTGATGGTGTCGACACCGTCGGGGTCGACGCCATCGAAGGGCTCGTCCACGAGCAGCAGGGGGGCGGCTGCCACGAGGGCCATGGCCATCGACAGCCGACGGGACTGGCCGTGGGAGTAGGCACCGGCCGGCAGGTCGACGACCTCCTCGAGGGCCAGCCGGTCGATCAGGTCGGCGGCCCTGCCCTCCCAGCCCGTCGCGGCATGCAGGCGGGCAGCGAGCTCGAGATGCTCGCCGCCCGTCAGTCGCGGGAATACTCCGCGGGTGTCCGGCACGTAGCCGGTGGCCCGGCGGGCATGGTCGCTGCCGCCCGGCTGGCCGTCGACGAGGTAGGTCCCGGCGCTCGCCTCGATCGCCCCGGACAGGATCTTGAGCGTGGTGGACTTGCCGCAGCCGTTGGGACCCAGAAGGGCGAGCATCCGGCCGGGCGCGACCGTGAAGCTGACGTCCTGCACGATGACGTGGTCACCGTAGGAGCGGCACAGGCCGCGCACGTCGAGCATGCGCCAACCGTACGCAGGGATCGTCAGCGCCGCCGTTCGACTCCGCTGGACGCCCAACTCGCCTACGCTCGACAGTCGTGGACACCCTGCTGCTCGGCCTGCCCGCGCACGATGCGGAGCGGCTCCGCCGCGTGCCGTTCCTGCCGCAGGCGAGCGCGGTCAGTCCGCTCGATGGCGGGATCACGAACCGCAACTACCGCGTGCGGACGCCGGCCGGCGATCATGTCGTTCGCCTCTCGGACCCGGAGTCATCCGACCTCGCGATCGACCGTGAGAACGAGTACCGCAACTCCATGGCCGCGGCCGAATCAGGTGCGGCTCCGCCGGTCACCGGCTACCTGCCCGGTGAGGGTGTCCTGATCGTCAAGTGGATCGAGGGCCGGACGTTCAACGAGGACGATGTCGGCTCGCCGGTGAACCTGCCGCGGATCGCCGACGTCTGCCGAAGGCTCCACAGCGGGCCCGCTTTCGCGAATCCGTTCGACATGTTCGATATTCAGGCGCGTTACCTCGCCCTGGTCACCGAGCGGGGCTACCGGCTGCCGCCGCGCTATCTGGAGTTCGCGCCTCAGGCCGAGCGGATCCGAGCGGCCATGTCCGTGCATCCCGAGCCGAAGGTCCCGTGCAACAACGACCTGCTGGCTGCCAACGTCATCGATGACGGCAACCGGCTCTGGCTGATCGACTATGAGTACTCGGGCAACAACGAGGCCAGCTTCGAGTTGGGCAACATCTGGAGCGAGTCGACGCTGCCCGAGGAGGATCTCGACGTCCTCGTCGAGGCGTACTGGGGCCGCCTCGACCCCGCCAAGGTGGCCCGAGCCCGGCTCTGGGCCCTGATCTCGAAGTACGGCTGGACGCTGTGGGCCTCTATCCAGACGTCTGCCAGCCCCATCGAGTTCGACTACTGGTCGTGGGGGATGGAGAAGTACGACCGGGCGGTCGCGGAGTTCGACAGCCCCCGGTTCGAGGAGTGGCTGGACGCCGTCGCCGATTAGCCATTCCGCGTGTCGTACTTCACAAAAGCACGAACGCGAGCACACTGCCACCAATAGTGTCCGTCTGACGGGGATCGACCCGGGCGGGCATTTACCCCGCAACAAGGAGGAGCAGCGGTGGCAGATACAAGTCAACTGAGTGATGACGAACGTCGTCTTGCAGAGATGGGCTACAAGCAGGAGCTCAATCGCAACTGGTCCGGCTTCTCGAACTTCGCGATCTCGTTCTCGATCATCTCGATCCTGGCCGGCTGCTTCACGACCTTCGGCCAGGCCTGGAACAACGGCGGGCCGATCGCGATCTCGATCGGATGGCCGATCATCGCAGCGTTCATCCTTGTCATCGGCTTCTGCCTGTCCGAGCTTGTGTCGGCGTACCCGACGTCGGGCGGCATCTACTGGTGGGCTTCGAAGCTCGGCGGCCCCAAGGCTGGCTACTACACCGGTTGGCTGAACCTGATCGGATTGCTCGCCGTCATTGCGTCGGTGGCATACGGCTGCGCCACTTTCTTCGACCTTGCCTTCAGCACCCTGAGTGAGTCATGGGCGGCGGGCTACTCGCTGCAGCGAGTCTTCGTCATGTTCATCGTCGTGCTGATCCTCATCGCGGTCCTGAACATCTTCAGCGGCCACCTGATGGCGGTCCTCAATAACGTGTCGGTCTGGTGGCACGTGTTCGGTGCCGCGCTGATCATTCTGATCCTGGTGTTCCTGCCGGAGAACCACATGTCGTTCAGCGACGTGTTCACGATGCGGGTCAACAACTCCGGCGGCCTCAACGGCGGCTCGACCGACGGCGTGGGCTACTGGTTCTACGTCCTGCCCTTGGGCTTCCTGCTCACGCAGTACACGATCACCGGGTTCGACGCCTCCGCGCACCTCTCGGAGGAGACCCAGGGCGCGTCCAGTGGCGCGGCCAAGGGCATCTGGAAGTCGATCTTCTACTCGGCGATCGGTGGCTGGGTGCTCCTGCTGGCCTTCCTCTTCGCCGTTCAGGACCCCGAGGCGGTCACGGCGGGCGGCGGCGGCGTTGCCGTCATCTTCGCCCAGGCCCTCGACGCCAAGGTCGCCGGCATGGTGCTCCTTATCTCGGCGATCGGGCAGTTCTTCTGCTCGATGGCGTGCATGACGAGCACCTCGCGCATGACCTACGCCTTCAGCCGTGACGGTGCAGTCCCCGGCGCCAAGTACTGGGCCAAGCTGAGCAAGAACCAGGTCCCGGCGAATGCCGTGCTGCTGGCGGCCGTCGTGGCGATCATCATCACGCTGCCGGCGCTGATCGAGGTGAACATCGGCTCGGAGGAGGCACCGATCATCGTGCCGACTGCCTTCTATGCAGTCGTCTCAGTGGCGGTCATCGGCCTGTTCCTGTCGTTCGTGATCCCGATCTTCCTTCGCTGGCGGACGGGTGACAGCTTCAAGCAGGGCCCATGGAACCTGGGCAACAAGTGGAAGTGGATGGCGCCGCTGGCGGTCATCGAGATCGTCGTGGTCTCGATCTACTTCATCATGCCGTTCACCCCAGCCGGCACCCCCGGCTTCCTGCGGTGGCTGAACGGTTCGCCCAGTGCGGAGGAGGTGCCGTTCGACTGGAAGTTCGTGAACTACGCGCCGATCCTGACGATTGGCGCACTCATCGCCCTGTGGATCGGCTGGCATCTGTCGGCCAAGAAGTGGTTCACCGGGCCGAAGATGACGATCGACCTGCCCGCCGGCGTCACCTCGGCGGACGAGATCGCACTCGAGCACGAGCACAAGGGATTCCACCAGCCACCGGAGTCCTAAACCTGTTTGCCGAACGGCCCGCCGTGGTCGGTTTCAGTACGTTGAAACCAACCACGACGGGCCGTTCGTTTTGGTGTTTCGGTGGTCAGGTGCGGATGCGCTCCGAGGTCGGGTCGTACGGTGCCTTCAGGCTGACGGATGCGCCGACGCGCGTGCCGCCGACGTTGACCTGCCCGGTGCCGAAGGAACCCCTTCGCCGAGCGGCCCGTTGTGGTCGGTTTCAGTACGTTGAA
>CAJAKT010000130.1 GCA_903940375.1 uncultured bacterium
GCATCGTTGGTGTCGTTGTACACATAGGGCTGGTCAGCGGGCTGCACGACCTCGTTGATGAAGTCCAGGCTCGTCGTCCCGATCTGCGCACCGAGCTTGGCCGCCTGCAGCTCCGCCAGCGTGGTGGCGTTGGCGATCGGCGAATCCTTGAGCGCGATGACGGCCTGGTTGACCGTGTAGTAGCCGTTCGAGAAGTCGACAACCTTCTGGCGCTTCGGGGTGATCGAGATCTGGTTGATGTCGAAGTCGAATGCCTTGTCGCCCGGTGCGTAGGACGAGTTGAACGGCACGGTGGCCCAGGTGACCTCGTTGGGTGCGAAGCCCAGGCCATCGGCGACCGCGTAGGCAACGGCCGACTCGAAGCCCTCGCCGTTGCTGGGGTCATCGTCGGAGAAGTACGGCGGGTAGGCCGGGGTGTCGGTGCCGATGGTCAGGGTGCCGGGCGTGACGAGGGTCAGGTTCTCCTTCGAGCAGGCCGTGAGCTCGGGGGCAGCCGAGGCAGATGCCGCAGCGGCTGCGCTCTCGGCCGGGGCTGCGGAGGCAGCGGCGCTGGATGCGGCCGGCGCGGACGAGGCGGTGGCAGCCGGCTCCTGTGCACAGCCGGCCAGCAGGGCGCCGATCGAGGCGAGTGCGAGGACGGGGAGCAGGACGCGACGATTGGTCAGTCCGGACATGGACGGCGATCTCCTTCATGCCGATGGCGGTCGCATCAGCGCGGGCCCATCCTGTCAGAGCCGACCCCGTGACGTGCGCCCGCCTATCTATCAACCCGATAGAGAAGGACGCATTCGCCCAGCAACCGCCACCCCCGCCAGCGCCACGCTGGCCGACCCCAGCCACAGCAGGACGTACGTCATGGCGGTGGCCCCACCACCGGCGACCGCCGCCGCGTAGCCGACCCCAAGCAGCGCGATGATCACGACACTCAGCACGGAGTCGATGATCTGGATGGATGCCGAGTTCACGCCCAGGTCGGCCGGCGGCGACAGCCGCATCACCTGCACCGAGACCGACGGGATCGCCAGGCCCATCCCGAATGCCCCCACTGCCCAGGAGATCGCCGCGATCCACGGCGGCAGGTCGGTCAGGACCGACAACGGCAGCGTCACCAGGCACAGGGCCACGATCGCGGCCCCCACCCGCGTGGCTGACGAGCGGTCCGTGTCGCCGGGGAGTCGACTCTGCGCGTACGAGCCGGCCGCCCACAGCGCCGCCGACGTCGCGAGGATCAGTCCCGCCTGCGTTGTCGTGATGCCGCGCGTCTCGATCAGTGCCAGCGGGACGAACACCTCAGCAGAGAAATACGCCGAGGCGATGACACCGCGCATCATCACGCTCGTGGGCAGCCCACGTCGGAAGGTGAGCGACCCAGGCGGCACCAGCTGGCGCACGGCGGCGATCAGCAGGATGAAGCCCGCCACCGCCTCCCCCGCGCCCACGGCCGACAGGCGCAGCACACCGTCCTGGATCGCCAGCAGGGCAATGGTCGCCAGGATGCCGGCGACCAGACGGCGGCGGACGGACGCGTGCCGAGTACCGCCCTGATGCTGTGACAGGCGTGGGAACAGCAGCAGGACCGGCGGGATGACGAAGACCGGCACCAGCCAGAAGACCGCCCGCCACGTCCAGTTATCCGACAGCCAGCCAGCGATGACAGGTCCGACGAGTGAGGGCACGATCCACGCTGCCGAGAGCACGGAGAACGCCTTCGGGCGCAGCGAGACGGGATAGGCGCGAGCAATCAGGACGTAGACCGCCACGATGATCAGCCCGCCGCCGATGCCCTGGAGGGCACGACCGACGACAAGACTCGAGAGGCCCACCGCGGCCCCGGCGATCCCGGCACCGATGCACAGCGATACGACTCCGGCGATGAGCGGACCGCGAGGCCCGGTGGCATCAGACCACAGCCCGCCGACCACCATCGCAAGCAGAGATGCCGTCACGTATGCGTTGAAGGCCCAGGTGTAGCCGCCGAGGGCGTCCAGGTCCCGGGCGACGACGGGCATGGCCGTCGCCGTGCCGATGGCCTCGAAGGCCAGCAGGGTGATGAGCGAGACCATGCCAACCGACAGCGCGCGGTACTCGTGCTGCCAGACGGACGACGATGTCTCGGGGCTGGTGCCCGTCAGGAGTCCTTGCCGGGGCCGCGCGGCGGCAGGCCGGCATGAATGGCCTGGCACTCAGGACAGA
>CAJAKT010000131.1 GCA_903940375.1 uncultured bacterium
GAGAAGATGCTCGAGACGCTGTCCGAGGCCGACGACGCCATCATGGAGAAGTTCCTCGACGGCGAAGACCTCACGGTCGAGGAGATCCAGGCAGCCATCCGCCGCGCGACGCTGGCCTACAAGCTCACCCCCGTCCTCACCGGCTCGGCCTTCAAGAACAAGGGCGTGCAGCCCATGCTCGACGCGGTCGTCGCCTACCTGCCCTGCCCCCTGGACGTCACTGCTGTCGAGGGCCATAAGCCGGGCCACGAAGATGTCATCATCGAGCGTCGGCCGAGCGATTCAGAGCCGTTCGCGGCACTGGCGTTCAAGATCATGACCGACCCGCACCTGGGCAAGCTCACCTACCTGCGTGTCTACTCTGGTCGTCTCCAGACCGGCACCGCGGTGCTGAACAGTGTCAAGGAGCGCAAGGAGCGCATCGGCAAGATCTACCGGATGCACGCGAACAAGCGTGAAGAGATCGAATCGGTGGGCGCCGGCGACATCGTGGCCGTGATGGGCCTGAAGGACACGACCACGGGCGAGACCCTGTGCGATCCGGCCAACCCGGTCGTGCTGGAGTCGATGACCTTCCCGGCACCGGTCATCCACATCGCCATCGAGCCCAAGACCAAGGGCGACCAGGACAAGCTCGGCATCGCGATTCAGCGACTTGCCGAGGAGGACCCGACCTTCCACGTCCGCTCGGACGAGGAGACCGGCCAGACCATCATCGGCGGCATGGGCGAACTGCACCTCGAGGTGCTGGTCGACCGCATGAAGCGCGAGTTCAAGGTCGAGGCCAATGTCGGCAAGCCCCAGGTCGCGTACCGCGAGACCATCACCAAGCTGGTCCAGAAGGTCGACTACACCCACAAGAAGCAGACGGGTGGCTCCGGCCAGTTCGCCAAGGTCCAGATCGACATCCAGCCCACCGGCGGCGAAGAGGGCGGCTACGTCTTCGAGAACAAGGTCACCGGTGGTCGCATCCCGCGCGAGTACATCCCGTCGGTTGACGCGGGTGCTCAGGAGGCCATGGAGAACGGCGTTCTCGCCGGCTACCCGATGGTCGACATCAAGGTCACGCTCCAGGACGGCGCCTACCACGACGTCGACTCCTCGGAACTGGCCTTCAAGATCGCCGGCTCGATGGCCTTCAAGGAAGGTGCCCGCAGGGCCGGTCCGGTCATCCTCGAGCCGATGATGGCCGTCGAGGTCACGACCCCTGAGGACTTCATGGGGGATGTGATCGGCGACCTGAACTCCCGACGTGGCCAGATTCAGGCCATGGAGGAGCGTCAGGGCGCTCGGGTCGTCAAGGCGCTGGTTCCGCTGTCCGAGATGTTCGGCTACGTGGGAGACCTCCGCAGCCGCACGCAGGGCCGCGCCAGTTACAGCATGCAGTTCGACTCCTACGCACAGGTCCCCGCGAATGTGCAGGTGGAGATCATCGCCAAGGCTCGCGGCGAATAGTCGCGGATCACACAACACCCATAACGAAATCAGGAAACCGATCCGCGATAACGCCGGACGGCAAGACGAAAAGGGAGAACTCAGGTGGCGAAGGCCAAGTTTGAGCGCACCAAGCCGCACGTCAACATCGGCACCATTGGTCACATCGACCATGGCAAGACGACCCTGACGGCTGCGATCACCAAGGTGCTGCACGACAAGTACCCGGACGTGAACCCGTTCACGCCGTTCGACATGATCGACAAGGCTCCTGAGGAGCGTCAGCGCGGCATCACGATCTCGATCGCGCACGTCGAGTACCAGACCGAGGTGCGTCACTACGCACACGTCGACTGCCCCGGTCACGCCGACTACATCAAGAACATGATCACCGGCGCGGCCCAGATGGACGGCGCGATCCTCGTCGTTGCGGCCACCGACGGTCCGATGCCGCAGACCAAGGAGCACGTCCTCCTGGCCCGCCAGGTCGGTGTGCCGTCGATCGTCGTTGCGCTGAACAAGTGCGACATGGTCGATGACGACGAGCTCATCGAGCTCGTCGAGATGGAGGTTCGTGAGCTCCTGTCGAAGTACGAGTTCCCGGGCGACGATCTCCCCGTGGTTCGCGTTGCCGCCTTCCCGGCGCTGCAGGGCGATGCCAAGTGGGGCGAGTCGATCCTCGAGCTGATGAACGCGGTCGACGCCTACATCCCGACCCCCGAGCGTGAGGTCGACAAGCCGTTCCTCATGCCCGTCGAGGACGTCTTCACGATCACCGGTCGTGGCACCGTCGTCACCGGTCGTATCGAGCGCGGCATCGTCAAGGTCAACGAGGAGATCGAGGTCGTGGGCATCCACCCCGGCCCGCCCACCAAGACCGTCGTCACCGGCGTCGAGATGTTCCGCAAGCTGCTCGACGAGGGCCAGGCCGGCGAGAACGTGGGCCTGCTCCTTCGTGGCATCAAGCGCGAGGACGTCGAGCGCGGCCAGGTCTGCTGCAAGCCGGGCTCGATCACGCCGCACACCGACTTCGAGGGCGCGGTCTACATCCTGTCCAAGGACGAGGGTGGCCGTCACACGCCGTTCTTCAACAACTACCGGCCGCAGTTCTACTTCCGTACGACGGACGTGACCGGCGTTGTCACCCTGCCCGACGGCAAGGACATGGTCATGCCCGGCGACACCACCGACATGAGCGTTGAGCTGATCCAGCCCATCGCCATGGAGGAGGGCCTGCGCTTCGCCATCCGCGAGGGTGGCCGCACGGTCGGCGCCGGCCGCGTCACCAAGATCCTCAAGTAGTCCTCGGACTCCTGGGATCACCCCGGACTTCGTGGGGGGCGGCGCGATCCGCTGCCCCCCACGAAAACCAACAGCACGACCTGTACCACGAAGTACCACAAGACATCACCATCCGTAGCGGCACTACACGAGTAAGGAACCGAAGCCATCATGGCGGGACAGAAGATCCGCATCCGGCTCAAGGCCTACGATCACGAGGTCATCGACTCATCGGCGCGCAAGATCGTCGAGACGGTCACCCGCACGGGTGCCAAGGTCGCAGGCCCGGTGCCGCTGCCGACGGAGAAGAACATCTACTGCGTCATTCGCTCGCCCCACAAGTACAAGGACAGTCGCGAGCACTTCGAGATGCGCACCCACAAGCGCCTCATCGACATTCTCGACCCGACGCCGAAGACAGTCGACTCGCTCATGCGGCTCGACCTTCCGGCCGGTGTCGATATCGAGATCAAGCTCTAACAGCGAACTGTCAGCGCAGACATCGACTAACGAGGCAAGGACACATTAGATGGGCACCAACGTGAAGGGCGTTCTGGGCGAGAAGCTCGGCATGACCCAGGTCTGGGACGAGAACAACAAGGTCGTCCCCGTGACCGTGGTCAAGGCTGGGCCGTGTGTCGTCACCCAGGTCCGTTCCCCTGAGACAGACGGCTACTCGGCCGTGCAGATCGCCTTCGGCGCGATCGACCCCCGCAAGGTGAACAAGCCCCAGGCGGGCCACTTCGCCAAGGCGGGCGTGACCCCGCGCCGTCATCTGGTCGAGATCCGCACCGACGATGCGTCGGAGTACACCCTCGGCCAGGAGATCGGTTCCGACACGTTCGAGGCGGGTCAGCTCGTCGACGTCATCGGCACCACCAAGGGCAAGGGCTTCGCCGGCGTCATGAAGCGCCACGGGTTCCACGGCCTCAAGGCTTCGCACGGCGTGCAGCGCAAGCACCGCTCACCGGGCTCCATCGGTGGCTGCGCAACCCCCGGTCGAGTGTTCAAGGGCATGAAGATGGCCGGTCGCATGGGTGGGGTTCGACAGACCACTCAGAGCCTCAAGGTCGCTGGTGTCGACACCGAGCGTGGACTGATCCTCATCAAGGGTGCCATCCCCGGCCCCAAGGGCGGCCTCGTGTTCGTCCGCACGGCTGTGAAGGAGTTCCAGGCATGACCGCGGTAGACGTCCGTACTCCGGCGGGCAAGGCATCCGGCAGCGTCGAGCTGCCGGCCGAGATCTTCGACGTGCAGGTCAACATCCCGTTGATCCACCAGGTCGTTGTGGCCCAGCTCGCTGCCGCCCGTCAGGGCACCCATGACACCAAGACCCGTGCGGAGGTGTCCGGCGGTGGCCGCAAGCCCTGGAAGCAGAAGGGCACCGGCCGCGCCCGTCAGGGTTCGATCCGCGCACCGCAGTTCACCGGCGGCGGCATCTCGCACGGACCGCACCCGCGTGACTACTCGCAGCGGACTCCCAAGAAGATGAAGGCAGCTGCCCTGCGCGGCGCCCTCTCCGACCGGGCGCGCGAGGGTCGCATCACCGTCATCACCGAGTTCGTCAGTGGCGAGACTCCCTCCACCAAGGCCGCCATCAAGGCGATCGAGGCGCTGGGCCTGGTGGGCAACCTGCTCATCGCCATCGACCGTGATGACGACAAGTCGGCGCTGAGCCTGCGCAATGTCCCGCTGGTGCACGTGCTGTACGTCGACCAGCTCAACACCTACGACGTCCTCGTCAGCGATCAGGTGCTCTTCACCTCGGCCGCACTCGAGGCCTTCCTTGCCGGCCCCGCTGCGGGCAAGTCGGTCAAGGCGGTTGCAACCGAAAGTGAGGCGGCGGAATGAGAATCGCTGATCCCCGCGACATCCTGATCGCCCCGGTCATCTCGGAGAAGAGCTACTCGCTCCTCGACGAGAACAAGTACACGTTCCTCGTGTCGCCGGACGCGAACAAGACGCAGATCAAGATCGCGGTCCAGGAGGTTTTCGGCGTGAAGGTGACGTCGGTCAACACCCACAACCGTGAGGGCAAGCGCCTGCGGACGCGCACCGGCTTCGGCCGTCGCGCAGCCACGAAGCGAGCCATCGTCACCGTCGCCGCCGGCGACCGCATCGACATCTTCGGAGGCCCGGTCTCCTGACCGGGCATCTGACGGGCCTTCACACACACGAGACGGAAAGACAGCTATGGGAATCCGCAAGTACAAGCCGACAACGCCGGGCCGTCGTGGCTCCAGCGTCGCCGACTTCGTCGAGATCACCCGGTCCACGCCGGAGAAGTCGCTGGTGCGCCCCCTGCACAAGAAGGGCGGCCGCAACAACTCCGGCAAGATCACCACTCGCCACCAGGGCGGCGGGCACAAGCGCGCTTACCGTGTCATCGACTTCCGTCGGGCTGACAAGGATGGCGTGCCGGCGAAGGTCGCTCACATCGAGTACGACCCCAACCGCACTGCCCGCATTGCGCTGCTGCACTACGCCGACGGCGAGAAGCGATACATCATCGCGCCGAACAAGCTGAAGCAGGGCGATCGCATCGAGACCGGTCCCAGCGCTGACATCAAGCCCGGCAACAACCTGCCGCTGCGCAACATCCCGGTCGGCACGGTCATCCACGCCATCGAGATCAAGCCCGGCGGCGGCGCGAAGATCGCACGCTCGGCCGGCGCGGCCGTTCAGCTCGTCGCCAAGGACGGTCCCTACGCCCAGCTGCGTATGCCGTCCGGTGAGATCCGCAACGTCGACCTGCGTTCACGCGCGACGGTCGGCGAGGTGGGCAACGCCGAGCAGTCCAACATCAACTGGGGCAAGGCCGGCCGCATGCGCTGGAAGGGCAAGCGCCCGACCGTGCGAGGCGTCGCCATGAACCCGGTCGATCACCCGCACGGCGGTGGCGAGGGCAAGACATCGGGCGGCCGCCATCCGGTCAACCCGAACGGCAAGCCTGAGGGCCGTACCCGCAAGGCCAACAAGGCCAGCGACAAGTTCATCGTCCGCCGCCGCAAGTCCGGCAAGAAGCGATAGGGATAGACATGCCTCGCAGTCTGAAGAAGGGCCCCTTCATCGACGGCCACCTCATGAAGAAGGTGGATGTCCAGAATGAAGCAGGGACCAAGACCGTCATCAAGACGTGGTCGCGTCGTTCCATGATCGTTCCGGCCATGCTCGGCCACACGATCGCCGTTCACGACGGCCGCAAGCACGTGCCGGTCTTCGTGTCGGAGAACATGGTCGGCCACAAGCTCGGCGAGTTCGCACCTACGCGGACCTTCAAGGGCCACATCAAGGACGACCGCAAGGCGAAGCGCCGCTAAGGCATAGCCGTTAAGGCACCACCACCACACGACAGCTCACACCACGTAGCACGAGCAGCAAGGGGACAGACATGGAAGCCAGGGCCCAGGCGCGGTACGTCCGCGTCACGCCCATGAAGGCGCGTCGCGTCATCGACCTCATCCGAGGGATGAACGCGGCTGACGC